>NZ_LVCT01000622.1:0-30279 GCF_001647205.1 Rhodococcus sp. EPR-134 | reverse complement strand
ACCGAGATCGCCGAGGTGTTCCCGGAGTCCGACGACGCTGCCTACGAGGACGAAATGGAACCGTGGGAAACGGCACGCGCGCTCGGTGAGCTGTCCGGAGTGCCCAGGCGTCGGCACGGTATCGGCTTACGTTTGACCACCGGGGGATTGGTGCGGGCGTGGGCAAAGGACGATCAGGCACTGCGCGAGGCGTTGAGTCAGGTCGTTGTGGTTGGTGTCGAACCGGACGGGTCTGCCGATGACTGAGCCACAGCCATCCCCGCGTGTCGACGTGAAGACGTGGATCGGTGTACTCGGTATCGTCGCCGCAACGATTCTGGCGGTCGTGTGCTGGCGAGCGGGTACGACGACGTCCGACTTCGGACCGATACTGGAGGGCGCTCCACCGTTCGAGAGCACGCACTACGACGGTCTCTGGATCTCGGGCGCCGGGTTGTCGATTCTGGTTGCGGGGCTGATGGCCATCGATGTCGTGCGCCGCGTCCGGGTGGGCTTCGTCGCATCGCAGTAGCCCTCATACGGGTAGGGGGTATAGTTGCGGTATGAGTAGTTACAGCCCCGAGCAGGACGATCTGCTCAAGCGCCTTCGTCGTATCGAAGGTCAGGTAGCCGGAATTTCACGCATGGTCGCAGACGACCGGTACTGCATCGACGTGCTCACCCAGGTATCCGCCGCGACGAGCGCGTTGCAGTCCGTGTCCCTGAAGCTTCTCGACGCCCACCTTGCGGGTTGCGTCGTCGAAGCTGCCAAGCAGGGTGGTCCGGAAGCGGACGTCAAGATCAAGGAAGCTCAGGCGGCCATCGCTCGCCTCGTTCGTTCGTAAGGTGTCGGTCCGTCACTCCGTGATGGACCGCGCGAGCGCCCGGGCGGAGAAGCTCACGAAGTACTCGGGTGTGACTTCTTTGGCGATGTTGATGACGATGGTGTCCGACAGGCCTTTGAGTCCGGAGAGCACGAGATGGATCAACGCGGGGTCGTCGATCAACCTGCTCCCTTCGGCTGCAGCGGATTCGGTGAGCGCTCGAATCAATGCCGAGTTGTAGACCGCTACGGATGCGTGAAGTTCCCGCATGCTTTCTCGGTCGGACCCGGCCATGCCTTCGATGTCGCGCCAAGTGGTGGTGAGTCGACCCACCCGTGCCCAGTGCCGAGCAAACTCGGAAATCATGGACTCGAGTAAGGCGCTCAGTCCCTGCTCGCGGGGGAGCGAGTTCACGAAGTCCGCCATTTCCAGCTGACTTTCGCTGAGGAGGGCGGCGAAGATGTCCTGCTTGTCGACGAAGTACTGGTAGATCAGGCCAGTACTGGTGCCGGCTCGTTTGGCGACAGCGCGGATCGTGAGCGCGGAGTAGCCTCCTTCGTCCAGAAGCGAGATCGCCGCGTCGAGAGTTCGGCGTCGACGCACTTCGGCGTCGCCGTAGATCGACTTGCTGCTGGTACTGCTCATTTGATCACCGTAGTCGCGGTGGTCGGCATCCTCAATTCACATCAAACACTGTTCGTTGTCGAACGCCGCCCAGAATTCGATGTGACTCAGATCATAGAATGAACATTGTTCGAAATAGAATGAACATCGTTCATTCTGGTGTTACGGTATGGCGCAGACCACATCGAGGCCAGTGCAAAGTGCTGGACACTTTGCGGTCGGCCTGACCTTTCTTCCCGTATCGATCGGGAGGTCTACACAGTTGTGGAGTACCTATGACACGCACTAACGATGAACGCGCGGCGATCGACATCGCCGCTACGGCTGGAGAACTTCTGCTCGACCATCGGAAATCCCTCGGCGAAAACGACGGTGATGTCGCGACTTTCAAGAACGCGGCCGATCGGCTCAGTCACGAATTCATCGTCGCCGAACTTGCCCGACGCTTTCCTGCGGATGCAGTGCTGTCGGAGGAAGGGGCTGACGACCTCGCGAGGCTGGCTGCGGATCGGGTGTGGATCGTCGACCCTCTCGACGGCACCCGTGAGTACGGCGAGGCCGGACGACCGGACTGGGCCGTTCATGTTGCACTGACCGAAAACGGTGTCCTCACAACAGGTGCGGTCGCAATGCCTGCCCTTGGCGTCACCTATTCGAGCAGCGATGATCGAACCGAACGGGATGCCGCGACGCCGGTTCGAGTCGTCGTATCGCGGACGCGTCGTCCGGAACCGGTCATGCGCATGGCCGACTCGATGGGCGCGGAGTTGATCGAAATGGGATCCGCCGGAGCCAAAGCAATGGCGGTCGTCTCGGGTGAGGCAGACATCTACGCACATGCGGGCGGACAGTACGAGTGGGATTCGGCGGCGCCCGTTGCTGTCGCACGTGCTGCGGGACTGCATGTTTCGCGTATCGATGGCAGCGAACTGCGCTACAACCAGGAAAACCCGTGGTTGCCGGATCTGCTGATCTGCCGACCCGAACTCGCCCCGAAAGCACTGGAGGAACTGGGCCGATGACCGCGACACTGACGCACCTCGAACGACTCGAAGCCGAGAGCATTCACATCATGCGTGAAGCTGTTGCCCAGAGCGAGAACCCGGTGATGTTGTACTCGGTGGGCAAGGACTCCGCCGTGATGCTGCATCTGGCGCGCAAGGCCTTCTATCCGTCGAAGCTGCCGTTTCCGCTTCTGCACGTCGATACCACGTGGAAGTTCCGTGAAATGTACAAACTTCGTGACAGTACCGCTGCTGCAGGCGATCTCGATCTGATCGTCCACACCAACCCGGACTGCGTGAAGCAGGGGATCAACCCGTTCACTCACGGCAGCGCTGTCCATACCGACATGTGGAAAACCGAAGGCCTCAAACAAGCCCTCGATCACTACAAGTTCGACGCTGCATTCGGCGGCGCCCGCCGTGACGAAGAAAAATCCCGCGCCAAGGAACGCATCTTCTCGATCCGATCAGCTGCGCACCGTTGGGATCCCAAGCAGCAGCGACCGGAACTGTGGCGGATGTACAACGTCCGCAAAGCGCCGGGCGAGAGTCTGCGCGTCTTCCCTCTCTCGAACTGGACCGAGCTGGATGTGTGGGAATACATACGCCAGGAAGAGATTCCGATCGTTCCGCTGTATTTTGCCGACAAGCGGCCCGTCGTAGAGCGGGACGGTGCGCTGATCATGGTCGACGACGACCGGATGCCGTTACTGCCGGGAGAGACCCCGGAACTCAAGAGCGTTCGTTTCCGCACCCTCGGCTGCTACCCGCTGACCGGAGCCGTCGAATCGACCGCAACGAGCCTGACCGAGATCATCTCGGAAATGTTGCTCACCACCACTTCCGAACGCCAGGGACGGGTCATCGACCACGACTCCAGCGCGTCGATGGAGAAGAAGAAGCAAGAGGGGTACTTCTGATGACTGTTTCCTCGGATCTGATCGCTGACGACATCGAGGCGTACCTCGAACGTCATGCGAACAAGAGCATGCTGCGATTCATCACGTGCGGCAGCGTCGACGACGGCAAGAGCACCTTGATCGGCCGTCTGCTCTACGAATCGAAACTCGTCTTCGACGACCAGTTGACGGCGCTCGAAGCCGATTCGCGCAAGAGCGGAACCCAGGGGGAGGGGCTCGATTTCGCGCTCCTGGTCGACGGTCTCGCCGCCGAACGTGAGCAGGGCATCACGATCGACGTCGCCTATCGCTACTTCACGACCGAGCGACGCAAGTTCGTCGTCGCCGATACTCCGGGGCACGAGCAGTACACCCGAAACATGGTGACGGGCGCGTCGACCGCCGATCTTGCTGTGATCCTTGTCGATTCCCGCAAGGGGATACTGACTCAGACCCGCCGGCACTCGTATCTGGTGTCGTTGCTGGGGATCAAGCACGTGGTGCTTGCCGTGAACAAGCTCGACCTCGTCGACTACTCGCAAGAGGTCTTCGATGCCATTACCGCGGATTACGCAGAGTTCGCTCACGAGATCGGTCTGGACGGGTTCGTCGCCATCCCGATGTCGGCATACATGGGTGACAATCTCACCGAGCGCAGTGCGAATACCCCGTGGTATTCCGGACCAAGCCTGATCGAGCATCTCGAAAGCGTGGACATCGACGATGCTGCCGCCGCGGCTCCGTTCCGGATGCCGGTGCAGTGGGTCAACCGGCCGGACCTCGACTTCCGCGGATTCTCCGGCCAGATCGTTTCAGGCACCGTATCTCCCGGAGATCCCATCCGCGTGCTCCCCAGTGGAAAGACGTCCACAGTCGAGCGCATCGTGACCATGGGTGGCGACCTCGACGTTGCCGGTGCGGGCCGCTCGGTCACCATCACGCTCGCCGACGAGATCGACATCAGTCGCGGTGATGTGCTGTCCATCGGCGACAATCCGCCGGCCGTAGCCGATCAGTTCGAGGCCTGCATCGTCTGGATGGGTGAGGCTCCCATGCTGCCCGAACGGCCGTTCCTGTGCCAGATCGGTACCGTCACAGTCACTGCGCGCATCACCAAACCGAAACACAAGATCAACGTCAACACTCTCGAGAAGACCGCAACGACTACTCTCGCGCTCAACGAAATCGGTGTGTGCAACCTCAGTTTCGATCGACCGGTCCCGTTCGACCCGTACGTCGGCAACCGTGACACCGGTAGCTTCATCCTCATCGACCGCCTTACCAACGGCACTGTCGGTGCGGGCATGATCACGCACTCGCTGCGTCGATCGGACAACATTCACTGGCAATCCGTCGACGTCGACGAGGCCGCGCACACCAGGCTCAAGGGACACCAACCCGCAGTTCTGTGGTTCACCGGTCTCTCCGGTTCGGGAAAGTCGACCATCGCGAACGATGTCGAGCGTCAACTGCACGCACTCGGCGCGCACACCTACCTCCTCGACGGAGACAACGTCCGTCACGGGCTGAATCGAGACCTCGGATTCACCGAAGCCGACCGCGTCGAGAACATCCGTCGCGTCACCGAGGTCACCCGACTGATGGCGGACGCCGGTCTGATCGTGCTCGCGTCCTTCATTTCACCGTTCGAGGCCGAGCGTCATGCCGCCCGCGAATTGATCGGCGACGAACAGTTCGTCGAAATCTTCGTCGACACCGCTCTTGCCGTCGCAGAGGAGCGAGATCCCAAGGGGCTGTACAAGAAGGCTCGACGGGGCGAGTTGGTGAACTTCACCGGAATCGATTCGCCGTACGAACCGCCGCAGAACCCTGACATTCACATCGACACCAGTGTCACGACGACCGAGGACGCTGCGATCGCGATCGTCGACCATCTCCGCGCCCGCGGAACCATTTCTTGATCCGCCTGAACACGAGGAGCATCCATGCCTGACAGGGCTGAAATAGTTTCTGCCGTAGAAGATTACGTCAAGTGTCTCGGAAGTCACGACGTCGACGGACTGGTTGCGCTGTTTGCGCCCGACGCAGTTCAACACGAACCGCTGGGGGTCCAGACCTACCGCGGAATCGAGGAGATTCGCGAATTCGATACCGCGAACGCGCAGGTCGATTTCACAGTCAGCCTGCTCGGTCCGATTTCGGTGACGGGAAAGTACGCAGCGATGCAGCTTCGGGTGCAGCGCGCCGGTATCCCTGACTTCGCTGCCACCGATGTGTTCGAGTTCGACGAGAACGGCAAGATCATCTCCCTGAGTGTTGTTCTCGATCCGCAGGCGCTGTGCTGACCCATCAGGGCCTGCTGGCAGGCAAGGTTGTCGTCGTCTCGGGAGTGGGCCCGGCGCTGGGTCGTTCGATTGCGCTGCAGAGCGCGGCGGCCGGAGCGAAGGTTGTTCTGGCTGCCCGCACACCCGAGCGCTTGGAATCGGTGGCAAGGGAGATTCGAGACCGCGGCGGAATCGCGTTGGCCGTACCGACGAACCTCACCGACGTCGATTCGATCGCTTCGTTGGCGGAGACAACTGTCGCTGAGTTCGGTGCGGCGCATTGCTTGGTGAACAACGCATTTGTTCAACCCGCGCAGGTCCCGCTCCTGGACGCCGACGTGGCGTCCATCCAGTCGGGCATCGACATCAACTTGCTCGCGGCGTTGAACGTCACCAGAGAATTTGCTCCGGCATTGATCGAGTCGCACGGGTCCGTCGTGATGGTCACGTCCATGGTGTTGCGCAACCAGCTTCCCGGGTTCGGGGCCTACCGCATCATGAAATCCGGGCTCCTGGCAATGGCACGCAGTTTGTCGATCGATCTCGGTCCCAAGGGCGTTCGAGTCAATTCGGTTGCTCCCGGCTATATCTGGGCGGACTCGGTCAAGAACATGTTCGAGAAGAAGGCGGCGGAGGCAGGAGTCGACCCCAAGGTGATCTACGACGAGATCGCAGCGGGCGCCGATCTGCGCCGATTGCCGGAGCCAGATGACATCGCAAACGCTGTCGTCTTCCTCCTGTCCGATTCAGCCAGGGCCATCACAGGGCAATGTCTCGACGTCAACTGCGGTCACACGCACCACTGATCAACTCATACAAGGACTAGCCATGACACAGGATTACGACGGCATCGGTTCCATCGATGACCTGCACCAGGCTGCGCGCGAGGCGGCCGGGTACGAAAACTTCGGCAGCGAAAGCTATCTCGAAGGACTTCGAGTTCTCCTCGAGTCGTTCCAGAACGAGGCCGACCTCACTCCTCACGGCAAGGTGATCGCTCGCAAGATGATCGTCGGAGCGCTCGCGGGTCGCCTGACCAGTGAGGCCGGATTCGAGAAATATCCAGAGCACGTAGATGTTCCGATCGAACGCCCGATCTTCGTGGTCGGGTTGACCCGCACCGGCAGCACCGCGCTGCACCGCTTGCTCGGTGCCGACCCAGCGCATCAGGGCGCCGAGATGTGGCTCGCCGAGACGCCGCAGCCGCGCCCCGAGCGCGACAAGTGGTCGGAGAACGAAGATTACGTTCGCTCCGACGCCTTCTACCGTGCTCGCCAGCGTAACGAGGCAGACCTGATGAAGGTTCATTTCATGGGGGCGGAGGAGGTCGAGGAATGCTGGCGGCTGCTGCAGCAGACGATGCTCTCGACCGCGTTCGAGACGGTGGCGTACGTGCCGAGTTACACCCGGTGGCTGGCGGAGCAGGACTGGACCGAAACATATGCGCGGCACAAGAAGAACCTGCAGTTGATCGGGCTGCACGACCAGGACAGACGGTGGGTGCTCAAAAGCCCGAGCCATGTCTTCGCGATCGACGAGATCATGTCGGTCTATCCGGATGCACTGTTCGTTCGGACCTTCCGGGACCCGTTGACATCGATGGCGTCCACCTTCAGCCTCGTCGAGCAGGGCGGACACGACATGTCGAGGGCCTTCGATCGTCCGGCCATCGGGCGCACGCAACTGGAGTTGTGGGCGCGAGGGAATGCGAACTTCAACAATGCCCGTAGCCGTTACAACCCCGATCAGTTCATCGACGTCGACTACAAGGACTTCATCGCCGATGCGGTCGGCACCGTCGAGAAGATCTATGCACAGTTCGCCCTGCCCTTCACAGACGACGCCCGCGCCGCGGTGGAGGCGTCGCATCAGGCCAGCCTTGCCGAGCACCGTCGTCCGTCGCATCGCTATTCGCTCGAGGATTTCGGCGTGAGCGCTGCCGACGTCGAAGCGAAGTTCGCCACCACACCCTGAAGGCCTCCGGCCCTGTGCGCCTTTTTGGTAGTGCCGACTACCAAAAAGGCGCACAGGGCGAAGCCCCAACCGAAACAAGGAGATTCACATGAATGCTGTTTGGGAAAAGTTCTGCGCAGATCTGCTCGAGGTTGGAAAGGTCCTGGAAGACGAGATCGTCCCTCAGGATCCGCTGACTCAAGCCGAGGGCGTCCGCTACCTGAGTCGGTTGCTTCGGTACGGCACGATCAACTGTGTCGAGTACACCGATCCACGGTGGCCGCAGTTCTCGTCGGCTCCGAACCCGAACATGATGACGAAGATCGGTGCCGACAACCCGGACAACGTCTACATGCGCGCCAACATTTCCGGTAAGTACAACTACCGGATCATCGGCACCCGAGGCACCGTCCCGCTGATCACCTTCGGCTCGCGCGTAAATCGGTACCACATCGACGGCACCATGCTGCAGACCGGCGATCTGCATATCCACGACCTCGAGGTCGACGAGAACGGCCGTTTCGAGTTCATCGCGAGCGTCGACAAGCCCGATGAGGGCGCTTGGCTGCCTTTGGCGCCCGACAGCAACCTCATCTCCGTTCGGCAAACTCACCGGGATCGGCGCAACGAGGTCATCGGTGATCTGACCATCGAATGCCTGAACCCGGACGGGGAGTTCGTCCCGTTGACTCCGGAAGAGATCGGCGAGCGCCTCACCAAGTCCGTCGGGATCGTGAAGGGGATGGCGGAGACCTTCCTGGAATGGTCGCGCAAATTCCAGCCGCACACCAACGAGATCTTCGACTGGGGACAGGACTACTTCCAGGACGCCGGCGGCGATCCGACGATCTTCTACTTCCACGGTTACTGGAAGCTCGCCGAGGACGAGGCGTGGGTCATCGAGACCGAGGTTCCGAACTGCGAGTACTTCAACTTCGTGCTGCAGAACTTCTGGGTCGAGTCCCTCGACTACAACCGCACGAACATCTACATCAACAATCACACCGCGAAGCTCAACGACGACGGCACCATGACAATCGTCGTGGCGGCGAAGGATCCGGGTTATGGCAACTGGATCGACACCGATTCGCATGCCGAGGGGACATGGGCGCTGCGCTGGATCAAGGCGGACTCGCACCCGATCCCGACGTCGAAGGTAGTCAAGATCTGACACGCTGACGGAGATTGGGAACGTATGTACACCAGGAAGATTAGGTTCGGCCCTCGCTTTGTCGCGCTCGGGCTTGCCGGTGCATTGATGTTGGCCGGTTGCGCGTCGAGCAGTGGGGACAACTCGGGATCGGCTTCACCGAGCAGTAGTGGCGCAGCTGGTTTTGTGGGCGCCCCAGATGTGGGGGAGCGGATCGACGGCGGTGTTCTCACCTTCGGGTCCTATTCGTTCCCTTCCTCGTTGGACCCCACGAGAACGCAAGCCGCCGGTTCGACCGGCGGAACCGAAATGGCCGCGATTTACGACACGCTGGTACGCAGCGACTCCACAAACGGGAGCTTCGTGCCACAACTCGCGAAGACACTGTCGAACAACAGCGACTTCACCTCGTACACCGTCACTTTGGCTGATGGCCTCACCTTCAGCGACGGAAGTCCGCTCGACGCGGAAGCGGTGAAGTGGAGTATCGATCGATTCGTGGCAGGCAAGGGTGATGTATCGCAGACCTGGCTCAACATCGTGGATCGGATCGAGACGCCCGACGCCACCACAGTCGAATTCGTGCTCGAGCGGCCCTGGCGTCAATTCCTGGCGCTGTTGTCGCTCGGGCCCGGAATGATCGTTGCGCGAAGTTCAGGGGGAGAGGCAGGGTCGGTTCCAGGAACCGGGGAGGGAGCGTTCACACCGATCGGGGCGGGTCCGTTCACCTTGGCCAAGTTCGCCCCGCACGAAGAACTGGTACTCGCCGCACGCACGGATTATCAGGGCGGTAAACCTCCACTGGACACAGTGCGGTTTGTTCCCACGTCGGGTGCGCAGTCTCAGTACGAATCGTTGAAGAGCGGCCAGATCGACATGACGTACATCCTCCGCGACGAGGCCGTGATCGAACAAGCTCTCGACGACGGATACTCGGGTTACCTCAGTCCGACCGGACAGAACGGGATCGGCACGATCAACAACCGTGAGGGCAAGCCCGGGGCCGATGTTCGCGTCCGTCAGGCGATCGCCTACGGGGTGGATCCGGCGGCGGTCAATACCCGGGCGAACAACGGATTGGGCACCGCCAGTTCCGAACTGGTCCCCCAGACGTCACGTTGGTACAACAACACAGCAGGCATTCCGTTCGATCAGGTGAAGGCAAAGGCGCTGCTCGATCAAGCGAAGTCCGACGGGTACGACGGGAAACTCCGCTACCTCACCACCTCGGAGCCGAGCCAACAGGCGACGGCACTGACGGTTCAGGCGTCGCTGAACGCGATCGGTTTCGACGTCACCATCGACTACGCGACCGATGTGACCGATCTGGTTCGACGGGTATACAAGGACCACGATTTCGACATGACCAGAGGTGGCGCTCCGGTCGGAGAAGAAGCGCCGTACCTCAATTTGTACAACAGTATGGCCAGTGATTCGAAGAACAACCCGTCCGGCTTCGCGGACCCGGAGATGGACGCGATGATCACAGCTGTGCAGACGGCATCGACGGACGATGCTGTCCGTGAGGCGATCAGCAAGGTGCAGGAGTACGCCAACGCGACTGTGCCTTACGTGATCTGGGGGCCGGCGTCGGTGTTGACCGCATGGGACGGCAATGTTCACGGCGTCGTACGCAACATCACCGACATCATGTTCTTGGGCGGCGCTTGGATCTCGCCCAACGGCGAAACGGTGGAACGATGAAGTGGTCCTTGGCCGGTGCGATGATCGACGCCCTGGAACTGTGCGAGTTGGCGCAGGTCGCCGAAGAGGTGGGGTTCGACGGAATCGCGATGCCGGATTCCGTGTTCTATCCGGAGCAGGTGTCGGCGCCGTACCCGTACACTGCTGACGGGAAGCGGATGTGGGCGCCCGAGACGCCGATGCCTGATCCGTTCATTGCCATGGCGGCGATGGCGGCCGTCACATCGCGAATTCAGTTCTACACCAACGTGTTCAAACTTCCACTGCGCGATCCGCTGTTGACTGCCAAGCAGGTCGCGACCATGGCCGTGATGTCGAGGAACCGCGTCGCTCTCGGCGTCGGTTTGTCCTGGATTCCCGAGGAATTCACCTTCACCGGTACCGAGATGCGCACCCGCGGCGCGCGTACCGACGAAGCCATCGAGATCATCAAGGCGGTGTGTGCGGGACGTGGGCCGGAATGGGTCGAATACCACGGCAAGCACTACGATTTCGACGCTCTGATGATCAGTCCTGCTCCGGAGATTCCGGTTCCGATCTACATCGGTGGGCACAGCGAACCGGGGTTGCGTCGTGCAGCCAGGCTGGCTGACGGTTGGATGTCGGTGAACACGACCAAAGCCGAATTAGCCTGCGCCATCGATCGTCTCACGGAATTGCGGGTCGAGTACGGTCGTGCCGATGTTCCTTTCGGCGTCAACGTCTCGCCGACGGATGTTCGTGATCTGGACGGATATCGCGAACTCGAGACTCTCGGAGTCACGGAAATCAGAGTGTTGCCCTGGTATCACTACGGAGTTGACGCCGGTGATCGTCAGGGACGACTCGACTCCGTTCGGCGGTTTGCCGAGGAGGTCATCGCTCAGTACTGATCGATCAGCGTCTGCATCGCCCGGCCGTAGAGTTTTGCCAACTCGTCGCGATCTGCGGACTGGGGGATACTTTCGTCGCTGAGGACGCTCAACAGCCCGGACACCTGGGCGGAGACCAGGAGTGCGCGGGTGTACGCGTCTTCGCCGTCTAGACGAGCGGCGAGATTGGTGGCGAATACTCCGGTCATGTCTCGGAGTCGCTCCCGGATGCGTGGACTGTCCGATGCTCGCATGAGCGCTGTGTACACCGACAGCATCCGGGCGTCGGCCTTGCCCAGGACGAAGGCGGCGATTCGCTCACCGAGGGTGTCGAGTGGGCCGTCGAACTGGCCTTCGAAGTAGTCCGCAACCGGCGTGGTTTCCAGGAACAGTGCTTCTTTGGACCCGAAATGCCGGATGACCAGGGCCGGATCGATTCCGGCAACTTTGGCGATGGCGCGAACTGACGTGCCGCCGAACCCGTGCTCGCCGAACAGTTGGAACGCCGCCGCGCGAATCGCCTCGGATGTCGAGGGTTGCTCCTGCTCTGGCGTGTGCCTCGTGGGTGTCACGACATCGACCTCTGTGCTCGCTCGCCGACCGCGTTGTCAACGGCGTTGACTATAACGTGTCAACGGTGTTGACTGTTGAGTCTGTCAACGGTGTTGACAGCTAGATGCGGTTAGTGAAGAGAGCGTGGAATATGACAGATACCGACGTCCGAGTACCCAGCGAAGAAGTTGTCGATCCGCCGACCAATTGGAAGATGGTGGGCAGTGGACTCGCATTTCCGTTGTTCTTCGTCATCATGTTCTGCCTGTGCTACGTCAGCGCCTTCCATTCGCCGACGCCGAATCAGGCGCCGATCGTGGTGGTCGGGTCGCCGTCCGTCACGGCCCCGCTGATCGACGGAATCCAGGCTTCGTCGGGTGACAAGTTCGACATCGTTGCCACAGCCAACGCCGCCGACGCACTCTCTCGGATCGACAACCGCGATGCGATCGGCGCCATCGAGATCGGTGACACCGTGACCGCACATATCGCCACCGGCGCGGGCGCCTCGACGGTTTCCGTGGTGAGCAGCTTGGCGCATTCGGTTGCGGAGCAGACGGGGCAGCAGGTCACGGTGATCGACTCGGCGCCTGTCACGGCGCGCGACTCCTCGACTGTCGGACTCTTCTACTTCCTGATCGTCTGCACCCTCGGTGGCTACCTGACCATCACGGTGCTCAGTCAGGTTGCGCCGAGAATGCGGTTGCGAGAGCAGTATTCGATCCTGGCCGGTGCGGCGATACTCACCCCGCTCATAGCCTTCGGCATCACCAGCATCTTCATGCACGCCTTCGGGGCGTCGTTCGGCCAGATCCTGCAACTGCTGGGAATCTCGATCGTTTACACGTTCACCGTCGGTGCGGTGAGCATCCTGCTCAATCGACTGCTCGGCCAAGCCGCGATCTTCGCGGTGCTGACGGTGCTCGTTTTCATCAACTTCCCGAGTTCGGGTGGTGCCATTCCGGTGTCGTTCCTGCCGGGATTCTGGCAGCACATCCATTCGTTCTGGCTCGGATCGGCAGCCATGGAGCCCATCCGCTCCGTCATCTACTTCAGTGGCAACGGCGCCGGACCGCACCTGCTCGTTCTGGGGATCTGGCTGGTCGCGGCACTCGGCCTGACCGGACTGCTCGCCTCTCGCCAGTCGAAAAAGGCAGCAGCGCACTGAGCGTGGTGGGGCCGGCGATTGCCGACCCCACCCGAACCCTTTACTTCAGCCGTACCGCGTCGGTGCCCGGTCCGTCGAGCATCGCGGACCCCAGCAGGATGTCCGGAATGCCGAACCCGTCGATCAGTGTCTCGACGTGGGGGCGCAGGGTGCGGCAACGCTCGTTGATTCCGCGCGTCACGGCCTTCGAACGCTCCACCGACAGATGCCGGTGCTCCATGAACCAGGCCTTGTCCTCTTCGATCACGGACAGTGCGTAGAGATCGCACACCTCGCCGAAGAGTTCCTTTGCGGTCTCGTCCTCACACGAGTCGATGCCGGCGACGAATGCTTCCAGGATGACGCGCTCGATGTGCGCCTGAGCGGCTTTGAGTACGTGGTCCTGCACGAAGTTGAACGCGTCGAACGGGTTCTCCTCGCGCTTCTGCGCTGCCTGCAATCGCCTTGCCGCAGTGGCGAGTAGGTACTCTTCGCGGTCTTCGAACATCTTCATCTGGGTGCCGCGATTGAAGAGGCTGCCGTCCTCTTCGTTGTCCTGGCGAGTGTCGACGATCGTCTGCAGGATCTGCTGCGCTGCCGTGCGTTTCTTGACCACGTCGGAGACCGTCGTAGCGGCGAAGCGCATCCAGTCGACCGGGCTCATGCCGCGGACTTCGTCGGCGTAGGAGGTGAGGAGTTCTTTTGCGACCAACTGCGTCAGAACGTGGTTGTCACCCTCGAACGTGGTGAAGACGTCGGTGTCCGCCTTGAGTGCGGTGAGGCGGTTCTCGGCGAGATAGCCTGCGCCGCCGCAGGCTTCGCGTGCTTCCTGGATGGCCCGAGTGGCATGCCAGGTGTTGGCGGCCTTGAGTCCGGCGGCGCGACCTTCGAGTTCGCGCTGCTCCTGCGGATCCGGGTCGTCGCTGCTCTGGATGTCGTGCATCGCGGCGACGAGTTCGTTCTGTGCGAACTGCAGAGCGTACGAGCGGGCGATCAACGGCAGCAGACGCTTCTGGTGGACGAGGTAGTCCATGATCAGGACTTCGTCGTCACTCTTCGGAGCACTGAACTGCCTGCGCTGCAGGGCGTATCGACCGGCGATGGCCAATCCGACGCGGGCGGCCGCTGCCGCGGAACCACCGACGGTGACACGTCCACGAACCAGTGTGCCGACCATCGTGAAGAAACGACGGTTCGGGTTCTCGATCGCCGAGCTGTACGTGCCGTCCTCGGCGACGTCGGCGTAACGGTTGAGTAGATTCTCACGCGGGATGCGGACCTGGTCGAAGACGATGCGGCCGTTGTCGACTCCGGGCAGTCCACCCTTGAGCCCGCAGTCGGACGTCGTGACGCCGGGGAGGTCGTTGCCGGCGTCGTCACGAATCGGCACGACAAAGCAGTGGACGCCCTGACTTTCGCCTCCGGTGATCAGCTGTGCGAACACCGCTGCGACGGTGGCGTGCTGGGCAGCGCCGCCGATGTAGTCCTTGCGAGAGGACGGAGTGGGGGAGTTGACGACGAACTCGCCCGTCTCGACGTCGTAGGTCGCCGTGGTTTCGAGTTCCTGGACGTCGCTGCCGTGACCGGTCTCGGTCATCGCAAAGCAACCGAGCAGGTCCAGATCGATCAGCGGCTTGACGTACGCCTGGTGGTGACGCTCGGTGCCGAGGTTTTCGATGGCGCCGCCGAACAGACCCCACTGGACGCCGGCCTTGACCATCAGTGAGAGGTCGGACATCGCGAGCATCTCGATGCTGGTGACGGCGCCACCCGCGTCGCCCGTTCCGCCGTGAGAGACCGCGAAACCGTTTGCGGCGTACCCGAGATCGGCGAGGACCCGCATCTGTTCGAGAGCCTTGGAGCGCGCAATGGCGGTGTTGGGTGTGTAGTGCGGAGCAAAACGTTCGTCGTTCAATTCGCCGCGAACGCGCTCACGCACCTCCCGCCAGCGTCCGTCGAGTGTTGTCCTGAGGTGGTCCGCTGTGGTGGCCATGGAACCGACGATAGCGCGTAGCGCACCGCGGGCAACCCGGTTCGATCCCAACCTCACATTCAGCAGGAGCCCGCGGCACCCGCTTCGATTCCTTGGCGGAAGAGTTCCTTCTCGCTCTCGGACATAGCCTGGTACGAAGGGTCGTTCTCGACGATCTTCAGGAAGTCGGCGCCCGCCGTCTGGGTCGACGTGTCGCCGCTCTGAACACGCTGCTGAACGTAGACGGACACCGCCGAACACCCGCCGAGAAACGCGGGGTCGGTGCTCGTCGCTGCGGTGGTTCGAGCCGAGTCGGTGGCGCTCGGCGGCGACGAAACTGTCGCCTTGTCGTCGTTCGAAGCGTCCGAACCACACGATGTGAGAAGAATCGCAGCCGAGACTATCAGCGTCGTCAACAGTCGCTTCATGTCCGGAATCGTCTCACGCGGGGCCCGGTTCGACCGGAAAACTCGCCTCGAGCACCGAAGTCCTACACCCTGTCGTTGTCAGATTCGACAGAACTGGGACACTGGAAGCCGTGACTGTGTCTTCCGGTGATCCCGACGTGCATGCAACGAACTCCGCTCGGCTCTTCGAACGTGCCGGCAACGTGATTCCGGGTGGCGTCAACTCGCCCGTCCGCGCGTTCGGTTCGGTCGGCGGAACACCGCGATTCATTCGCGAAGCATCCGGCTACACCCTCACCGACGTCGACGGAAACAATTACGTCGACCTGGTGTCGTCCTGGGGTCCGATGATTCTCGGGCACGCTCACCCGGCAGTCGTCGAAGCCGTTCGCGAAGCAGCCCTCGGAGGTCTCTCCTTCGGTGCGCCGACCGAAGGCGAAGTTGCCCTCGCCGAGGAAATCGTCGCCCGCGTCGCGCCCGTGGAAAAGGTTCGCCTGGTCAACTCCGGAACCGAAGCCACGATGAGCGCAGTCCGCCTCGCCCGCGGATTCACCGGACGCACCAAGATCGTCAAGTTCTCCGGTTGCTATCACGGCCACGTCGACGCCCTTCTCGCCGACGCCGGATCCGGCCTCGCGACGTTCGGGCTGCCGACCTCTCCCGGCGTGACCGGCGCTCACGCAGCAGACAACATCGTCGTGCGCTACAACGATCTCGACGCGGTGGCCGCGGCCTTCGCGGCCAATCCCGGCGGCATCGCGTGCGTCATCACCGAAGCTGCCGCCGGAAACATGGGCGCCGTCGCACCGCTTCCCGGTTTCAACGAGGGTCTGCGTCGTCTCACCCGTGAGCACGGCGCACTCCTGATCATGGACGAGGTGATGACCGGATTCCGCGTCAGTGCCTCGGGTTGGTACGGCATCGACAACGTCGCAGGCGACCTCTACACCTTCGGCAAGGTCATGAGCGGCGGACTGCCCGCCGCAGCATTCGGCGGCCGCGCCGACATCATGGGCCACCTCGCACCGGACGGTCCCGTCTACCAGGCAGGCACCCTCTCGGGTAACCCCGTAGCCGTCGCCGCCGGACTCGCGAGCCTGCGCGCCGCCGACGCCGAGGTGTACGCCAAGCTCGGCCGGAACGCGACCGCCCTCGGCGACCTCATGACCCAAGCACTCACCGCCGAAGGCGTCGAACACCGAGTGCAGTACGCAGGCACCTTGGTGAGCGTGTTCTTCACCGAGAACACGGTGACCAACTACGACGAAGCCAAAGCCGCGCAGACCTGGCGATTCCCCGCCTTCTTCCACGCACTGCTCTCCCGCGGCGTGTACCCGCCGCCGAGCGCGTTCGAAGCGTGGTTCGTCTCCGCAGCCCTCGACGATCGAGCCTTCTCGATCATCGCCGACGCCATGCCTCACGCAGCCAAGGCCGCGGCTGCTGCCGTCAAGCCCTGACCAGTTCCCATTCCAGAACACCCGCACGCTTCCGACATCCATCATCTTCAGCGAGGACCCTCGACTGTGACCGACGCCGATCACCCCGACCACACGTCCACCCGCACCATCGTCCACGTCCTGCGCCACGGCGAAGTACACAACCCGCGCGGGATCCTCTACGGACGGCTCCCGGGTTTCCGGTTGTCGGTGGCGGGCGAAGCTCAGGCTCGTGCGGTCGCGTCGGTGCTCGCCGATCACGACATCACCCACGTGGTCGCGTCGCCGCTGCAGCGGGCACAAGAGACCGCGACTCCGATCGCCGAGGCACACAAGCTCGACATCGTCACGGACGAAAACCTGATCGAGGCAGGCAACGAGTTCGAGGGTCTCAAGGTTGCCGTCGGGGACGGTGCGCTCTCGCGTCCGCGTCACTGGTGGAAACTGCGTGACCCGTTCACCCCGTCCTGGGGCGAGCCCTACCTGCAGATCGCGCATCGCATGCTCGCAGCCGTCAATGCCGCACGCGTCGCGGCAGTCGGACACGAAGCCGTCGTCGTCAGCCATCAGCTTCCGGTCTGGACACTGCGTCGATTCCTGCAGGGCGAGCGTCTCTGGCACGACCCCCGTCACCGTCAGTGTGGACTGGCCTCGTTGACTTCACTGGTCTACGAAGGCGACACCCTGGTCGACATCGTCTACTCCGAACCTGCCGGCGCCTCCGACCCGAGAGTGACAGGAGCATGATTTCGCGCCGCATCGCCGCAGCATTCGCAGCCGCTGCGTCGGCGATGCTTCTTCTCTCGTCCTGCGCGACCGGCGACGACGCCGTCGCACAGGGCGGAACTTTCGACTTCGTCTCACCGGGCGGACAAACCAAGATCTTCTACGATCCGCCGTCCGACCGAGGCACCATCGGCAAGCTCTCCGGGCCCGATCTGATGAACGAAGGTCAGAAGGTCGGTGTCGAGGACTTCGAGGGCAAGGTCGTCGTTCTCAACGTCTGGGGTCAGTGGTGCGGACCGTGCCGCGCCGAAGCCGACGACCTGGAACAGGTCTACGAGCAGACCAAGGATTCGGGCGTGCAGTTCCTCGGCATCAACGTCCGCGACGACACCAAGAACAAAGCGCAGGACTTCGTGGTCGACAACAAGGTCTCGTACCCGTCGATCTACGACCCGTCGATGCGTTCGCTGATCGCCCTCGGTGACGGCTACCCCACGTCGGTCATTCCGACGACGATCGTCCTGGACCGCCAGCATCGCGTCGCCGCGGTGTTCCTCCAAGAACTTCTCGCCGAGGATTTGCTGCCCGTCGTCCAGCGAGTAGCTCAGGAAGACGCGCAGTAAAGATGACAACCACGACCGCTACGCTGCTGGCCGGCAGCGACACATTGAGTGCCGGTGTGGGCGAAGCGTTTCAGAACGCGGCGTCGTCCGGTCCGCTTCTGCTCGCCCTCGGCGCCTGTGTGCTCGCCGGTCTGGTGTCGTTCGCTTCACCGTGCGTCGTGCCGCTCGTTCCCGGCTACCTGTCCTACCTGGCCGGCGTCGTCGGTGCCGACGCTCCCGCGATCACCGCCGAAGAAGCGAAGACGCGGACGATCACCCGGAGCAGTCGACTGAGGGTGGCCGGTGCGGCCGGACTGTTCGTCGCGGGCTTCACCGTTGTGTTCGTCCTCGCGACCGCGTCGGTATTCGGCGTGATCTCCACGCTGCTCGTCAACCGCGAGGTCCTGATGCGAGTGGGCGGTGTCGTCACCATCGCAATGGGTCTCGTCTTCATCGGGCTGATTCCGGCGCTGCAGAAGGACGTTCGTTTCGAACCGCGTCGCGTGTCGTCACTGGTGGGTGCGCCGCTGCTCGGGGGAGTGTTCGCTCTGGGCTGGACGCCGTGCCTCGGTCCGACATTGGCAGGCGTGATGTCCGTAGCGGCGGGAACCGACGGGATGACGGCCGCGCGTGGTGTCACGTTGATCGTCGCGTACTGCATCGGACTCGGCCTGCCGTTCATCATCTTGGCGCTGGGATCCGCGCGCGCGCTGACCGGCGTCGGCTGGTTGCGTCGTAATGCACGCACCATTCAAATTTTCGGCGGAATCATGTTGGTGGCAGTGGGAATCGCCCTCGTCACCGGCGCGTGGGACCAGTTCGTCGGCTGGGTTCGCGACGCATTTATCTCGGAGGTGACGCTGCCGATATGACAGCTGACGACAATAACGACCACCCGAAACCCGTGCTGCCGAAGCAGTCGGTGATCGGTCGAGTCGTTGCACTCGGGCGCAACACCTGGCGCGGGCTCACCTCGATGCGGACCGCGCTGGTACTGCTGTTCCTCCTCGCGCTCGCTGCGATCCCCGGCGCCCTGCTGCCACAGCGAACCCTCAACGAGGGCAAGGTCACCGACTACATCGCCGCGCGTCCGACGCTCGGTCCGTGGATGGACCGCCTCGAATTGTTCGACGTGTTCAGCAGTTTCTGGTTCACCGCGATCTACGCATTGCTCTTCATCTCGCTGGTCGGCTGCATCCTGCCGCGTTGCGTGGAGCACGCGAAGGCGCTGCGCACCCGTCCGGTGAATGCGCCGCGCAATCTTGCTCGCCTGCCGCACCACACCACGAGCGTTGTGGACGGCGAGACTCCCGACGAACTTGCTGCCCGGGTGTCGAAAGAACTGCGCGGGTGGCGCGTCGAAACGCGTCGCGGCGATTCGAAATCACGACGCGAAGGCGAGATCACCATCTCGGCGGAGAAGGGATACCTCCGCGAGTTCGGCAACCTCGTGTTCCACCTCTCGCTGGTCGGATTGTTGATCGCGATCGCCGCGGGCAAGTTGTTCGGCTACGAGGGCAATCGCATCGTCATCGCCAACGACGGCCCCGGGTTCTGCACGACCTCGCCGGCAGTGTTCGACTCCTTCGTCGCCGGTCTGAGCCTCGACGGCACCGGCATGACCCCGCTGTGTGTACGTGTGAAGAATTTCCAGGCCGACTACCTCGAGACCGGTCAGGCCGAGATGTTCACCTCGGACATCTCGTACCAGGCAGGCGACGACCTCGAGTCCGATACCTGGCGGGACACGACCATCCAGGTGAACCACCCACTGCGGATCGCCGGCGATCGTGTGTACCTGCAGGGACACGGATACGCGCCGACGTTCACCGTCACGTTCCCGAACGGTGAGACCCGCACCGAGACGCTCCAGTGGCGTCCGGACGACGCCACGACGTTCCTGAGCAGTGGCGCGATGCGCTTCGACCCGCCGGGCGGCATGTATCCCGATGCGGACGAGCGTCGGAAGAATCAGATTGCCATCGAAGGATTGTTCGCGCCCACCGCGCTGTTCCACGGCAACCTGCTGTCGTCGAGTTACCCGGCGATGAACGATCCGGCAGTCGCCATCGACATCTACAAGGGCGACACCGGACTCGATACCGGTAACCCGCAATCGCTGTTCGAACTCAACACCGAACTGATCAATCAGGGCCGACTGGTCAAGCAGGATCGAGTCAATCTGTTTCCGGGGGAGAGCGCGACGCTTGCCGACGGAACCCAGGTGCGATTCGATGGTGCCGTCGACTTCGTGAACCTGCAGGTCTCCCACGATCCCGCTCAGGTGTGGGTGTTGGTTTCGGCGTTGACCATGATGGCGGGCCTACTCGTCTCGCTCGTGATCAAGCGTCGCCGCGTCTGGGCACGTATCTATCCAGATGACGAACGACGTACTGTAGTAGAACTTGGTGGGCTTGCCCGCACCGACCACGCAGGCTGGGGCGACGAGTTCGACCGCCTCGCCGACCGCTTGCTGAAAAGCAATCCGACCACCGCGGTGAACCAACCGCACGCGCAGGAGAACGCCCGATGACAACGAACGAGACACTCGCGCAGTACAGCGACTGGGCCTTCAAGTCCGCCTTCACCGTGCTCGTGCTGGCGTTTGTGCTGCTCATCGTGCAGTACGCGTCGGCCAGAGCAAAGGCGGTTCAGGACAAGGAACTGGTCTCCGCCGGCGGTGTCGACGCATCCGTGCCTGGCAGGGTCGCGGAGACTCCGAGCAAGTCGCTCTCGGAACGATTCGGCGGAATGGGCCGAGCTGTCCTGGTCGTCGGAACGGTGCTGATCATCGCGTCGATCGTGCTCCGCGGATTTGCGACGGAACGATTCCCGCTCGGCAACATGTACGAATTCGTGGCGATGGCGTGTGCGGCGTCGTTGCTGGTCGGGCACGTCCTGTTGATCAAGCCGGCGTACCGTCCGATGTGGGTCTTCTTGCTGGTGCCGGTTCTGATCTTGATGTTCCTCGCCGGCACGGTCCTTTACGCCGACGCGGCTCCCGTGGTTCCGGCGCTGCGCTCGTACTGGCTTCCGATTCACGTGACGATCGTCAGCGTCGGTTCCGGAATCTTCATGATCGGCGGTATCGCGAGCCTTCTGTTCCTGCTGCGACTGAAGTTCCCGCCCGGTGACGAAGGCACGAGCATCGGTGGCCGGATCGCAGAGCGACTGCCGGATGCCCAGACTCTCGACCGCTTGGCGTACAAGAGCACGATCATCGCGTTTCCGCTGTTCGGCGCCGGCGTCATCCTCGGTGCCATCTGGGCGGAAGCTGCGTGGGGACGCTTCTGGGGTTGGGATCCGAAGGAGACGATGTCCTTCATCGCCTGGGTGATCTACGCGGCCTACCTGCATGCGAGGGCAACGTCCGGGTGGCGGGAGACGAAGGCCGCCTGGATCAACATCGCCGGTTTTGTTGCGATGCTGTTCAATCTCTTCATCATCAACATGGTCGTCTCCGGCTTGCACTCCTACGCGGGACTCACCTGATCCTCTCGAGGTACCGTGGGTGGCTGCCGACCGGTCTGTAGGTATTACCGGTAGGTACGTCAGGGGCGGGCAACAGTTACGATGCAGCTTGGCGAATTACTAGCTGTCTGGTAGCTGTGGGATCGACGAGGGGGAGCGGCGAGATGGCCGACAAGATTGAAGACGCCGGAGCAGGATTGTGGGAGCCGGTGCGCCCTGCCGAGCCGACGCGGCGCGAGCCGCGCGCATCCGCGCCCGAGCCGTCATCGGCCTCGGTTCCCAGCGACGTTCGTAGTCTCTTCGTGGCCCCGGTCGACTCCGGGCCGCTCCAGCAAGTCGCCGGCCAGGCGCCCAGTGCACCCGCCGCTCCGCCGCCGACGACGACCCCAGCGGCTCCGGTGCCAGGTCCCAAGACTCCGGTCATCCAGTATCCGGCAGCGCAGCCAGGCCCGATCAACGGCCAGTTCTCGACCTCGCCTGCGATGCCGATGCAGACCTACGAACCTACGAATCGTGGAGGGTCGCTTCCGGATTCACGAACTGGCGTTCCGCAGCCTGTTCAGAATTCGCAGCCTGTTCAGAACCTGCAGCCTGTCCAGAATTCGCAGCCCGGCCCGACGGCGCATTCATCCGCGAGACCGCTCCAGCAACCGCAGGCACCTTTTTCGCCCGGCGTCCATCCGCCCAATCCCGCGATTCGGCAGTTCGGTCATCCCGGCGCTGCGCCGGTGCAGAACGGCCACGCCCTCCAGAATGGTCAGGCCGTGCCGATGGCCCCGCCGACGGCGCCACCTACTCGCGCTCCGATGCCGCAGTCCGGACTCACCTCGGCTCCGGACAGTCGCTTCGAGTCCGCTCTCCCGATGACTGCGCAAGATCTCTCGGCTGCGCTCCTCGTCAAGCGGCCTGTCCGGCCTGCCCCGGTGGGCGGCTGGCGCAAGGCGCTGTACACGTTGTCCGGCCGATCGGTGAACCTCGGAAACGGTGCAAAAGAGCAGCACCTCGTCGAGTTGACGCGCCAGATCAACCAGCCGCTGCAGGGCTGCTACAAGGTTGCGGTGCTCAGTCTCAAAGGCGGCGTCGGAAAGACCACGACCACAGCGACACTGGGGTCGATGTTCGGCTCGATCCGCGGCGATCGCGTCGTCGCTGTCGATGCAAACCCCGACCGGGGAACGCTGAGCCAGAAGATCCCGCTCGAAACTCCGGCAACAGTGCGAAACCTGCTGCGCGACGAGAACAGCATCGAGAAGTACAGCGACGTCCGTGGCTACACATCGCAAAATCGACACCGGCTCGAAGTGCTTGCCTCCGACAGCGATCCAGCAGTTTCAGAGGCCTTCAGCGGTGGGGACTACACGCGCACGGTCGACATGCTCGAGAAGTTCTACAGCATAGTTCTGACCGACTGCGGCACCGGATTGATGCACTCGGCGATGCAGGCCATTCTCGAAGGTGCAGATTCGTTGATCGTCGTCAGTTCCGGTTCCGTCGACGGTGCACGTAGCGCCTCCGCAACACTTGACTGGCTCGACGCTCACGGTTACAGCAGGCTGGTCGCCACGTCTGTAGCTGTCATCAACGCGGTACGGCCTCGCTCGGGCAAGGTTGATCTGCCGCGGGTCGTCGAGCACTTCGAGCAGCGCTGTCGAGCGGTGAAACTGATTCCGTTCGATCCGCATTTGGAAGAGGGCGCCGAAATCGATCTGGACCGGCTGCGTCCAGGTACTCGGGAAGCGGTGCTGGAGTTGGCTGCGGTGGTTGCGCAGGACTTTCCGGCCTCCCCGTTCGCGTTGACGGGGCGGTAATCTATTAGCCGGGCGAGCCCGGACGCTACGTCGACGCGTCAGTCGGCGGTACGTCCGGACCTTCCGTGCGCTTGCGTCGTGTTTGCTGGTTCACATTCCACAGGAATTCGGGATCGTCATCCGGCCCGCGTACACCGCTCACCGGGGTGCGCGTCGACGGATCGGGCCCGAATGCCTTCCACATCAGAACGATCAATGTCACCAAACCCACCAACGCCAACAGATACAACACGGCGCACCTCCTCAGGGAACTGAAGTCGAGCCTACTCAGTCTCCGCCCCGCTTCACCAGAAGTGGTGCGGACAAGCGTTTCGGCTCAGTGCGCTAGTGCTGTATCTGTCGGGTACTGCAAGATCTGTCGGGTACCGCAAAGTGCTTCGAAGTGAGCTGAAGTTGCTCAGTTGTTGTCTGCTTCGGTGGTCAGCGAGCGCAGAAGCTGCATGACCTCGGTCTCACGGAATCGACGATGTCCTCCTGGCGTGCGAAGCGAGCCCAGTCGTCCTGCGTGTGCCCAGCGGGTCACGGTCTTGGGATCGACATGAAACAATGCCGCTACCTGTCCGGGCGTCATGAGTGCGTCTGCGGCGGTATTGAAGGTTGGTGCGCTCATTGTGAGGTCCTCCATGTTGATGTCGAACGTTTGACGAACAGTGATTCCGAACCGAGCAGTGATTCCGAACTTTGGTTCCGAACCGGTGTGTCGACCAGTTGCCAAAAACCTGCGTCGAGTTTGTTTCGAAGTCCTTCGCTCACATTCGACCGTTTTCTGAGTGGTAGCGCAATGTTTGCACAGATATAGCCGGGTAGTCGATCTTTCAAGAAAAAGTAATGTTTAAGTAAAGGACAAAATGGATATAGCGGGCTCGGTCCCACCTGTATTCGGAATGGGTAACCTGAGAGGGTGAGTCAGTTGTCTGAAAACCCCGAAAATGTTCCCTCTGAGCCGGTCAAGGCCAGTAAACCTTCCGCAAACTCTGGGCAAGCAAAGTCGGCTTCCGGGCCGGTGACCAAGGGTCAACTAGCCCGCGACGTGGTGCTGTACTCGGTCGCTCGGCTGCTGCTTGTCGTCGTGATCGGTGCCGTCATCATCGGTGGCGGAAAGCTCGCCGGCACGGACGTTCCCTTGATCGTCGCGGCGCTGTTCGCAGTTCTGATCGCGCTGCCGCTGTCGTTGCTGCTCTTCGCGAAACTGCGCAAGCGTGTCAATGCGGGCATTGCGGCGGTCGACGCCCAGCGTCGGTCCGATCGTGACGATCTTCGCTCCAAGCTGCGCGGAGACGGGCGGTGACCACGGGGTCGCTCGACGTCGACCGTCGGACCTCACGCCAGTGGGTCGACAACGCGGTGCGGTTGATCGAAGCCGACGCGCAACGCAGCGCGGACACTCACCTGCTGCGCTATCCGCTGCCGAGTAACTGGACCGTCCAGCTTTATCTGAAGGACGAGTCGACCCACATCACGGGGAGTCTCAAGCATCGACTCGCACGGTCGCTTTTCCTCTACGCGATCTGCAACGGCTGGGTTACCGAAGAGACCACTGTCATCGAAGCGTCGTCCGGATCGACGGCTGTCAGCGAGGCGTATTTCGCGAAGTTGCTGGGCCTGGATTTTGTCGCGGTGATGCCCGCGAGCACGAGTCCCGCCAAGATCGCGTTGATCGAGGCGCAGGGGGGACGTTGTCATTTCGTGAGCGATCCGTCGTCGATCTACTCGGAATCGCATCGGCTCGCGAGTGAGTTGAACGGTCACTACATGGACCAGTTCACCCACGCCGAGCGCGCGACGGATTGGCGCGGAAACAACAACATCGCCGAATCGATCTTCACTCAGCTCGAACACGAGGAACATCCGATTCCCGACTGGGTGGTCGTCGGAGCCGGGACGGGCGGAACCGGTGCCACGATCGGCCGCTTTCTTCGTTACCGGAAATTCGACACGGGGCTGTGCGTGGTGGACCCGGAGCACTCCGTGTTTTTCGACGCGTGGCGAGCGAGCGATCCGTCGATCGTCGGTACTCGAGGTTCCCGGATCGAGGGCATCGGCCGTCCGCGCGTCGAACCGTCGTTTGTCGGTCAGGTGGTCGACCGAATGATCAAGGTGCCGGACGCAGGCTCGATCGCGGCCGCACGGCACGCCAGCACAGCCCTGGGGCGCAAAGTGGGCGGCTCGACGGGGACGAACCTGTGGGGAGCTTTTGCGTTGATTGCCGAAATGATGGCGGCCGGGCGCAGCGGCAGCGTCGTCACCCTCCTGTGCGACGGCGGAGAGCGTTACTCGGGCACCTATTACAACGACGAATGGGTGGCTTCGGAAGGGATCGACCTGCTCGGCCCGACGACAGTGCTGGACGAGTTCGTCCGTTCGGGTGCGTGGACGGCCAGTTCCTGAATCGCCGGCGCCGGACCGTGTGACGGGCGGCTCATCGTCACGCGCGGCCAGGCGTCCAACCCGGACGACTGCTCGTCCGTTCTGATGCGTATCAGGCCGGGGGAGAGCGTGTTCTCGGCCAGGCGCACGAACCCGAGGCGCTCGTAGTACGGCGCGTTCCACGGAACGTCGACAAACGTCGTCAGAGTCACGAGATCGTGGTGATGGTCCGCCGCCCATTCGGTGACGGCGTCGATCAGCTGTGCTCCGAGGCCTTTCCGGGCATGATCGGGGTGAACGGAGACCTGCTCGATATGCGCGCCGCCGTCCACGATCTCGACGAGTGCGTACGCAACGGGCACGTCGTTCGCGTCGGTCTGAACCCAGATGTGCTCGGCTGCGAGAAAATCGTTCAACTCGTCGAGCGTCGGCGGTGGATCGTCTGCGATGGCGTCCATCCCGATGTCTCGGAACGGTTCGCCGGCGGCGATCTCGATCTGTTGCAGTGCGGGTAGGTCGGTGGATATGGCCGAGCGGATCACAGAAACCGTTTTACCTCGAGAGTGGAGTTTCTCCCAGCGCTACGCCTTCTGTAACGCAAACCTACGCAACCGTAGGTTGTGTATCGTTTGGTCAAGGGGCACTTCTCCAGCGAGGGCGGATCATGGGCAATCCTGAAGTTTCACTCGACAATTACGAGGCTGTGTACGAGTACTACCGCAGTCATCAGCAGAACCGATTCGTGGCGAAGTTCGCTTATGCCGCATTGGCGCTGAAGTACCGCCCGCGAGTGAGGTACGCGCCGGGTGCGGAAGCTGCGCTGAAGACTCTCCTGGAACGTAAGACGCAGTTGGTCGTGGCAGTCAATCATCTGACCGAGAGCGACCAGTTCACGCTCGCCGCGACCGCGTGGCGTACTCCGTTGCGTCGAGTGATCGGACGGACCCGGGTCCTCGCCAAAGACGAACTCTTCGTTGATCCTTCACAGCGCAAGAAGGTCGACATGATGGGCAGCATCCCGGTTTTTCGCAGCAAGAACTACGGCCTCCGTGCAGTTTCGGATGCCGGCCGAGTGATGATGGACGTCGCGGCCGAGCGGCTGGGCAACGGGGACTGTCTGGCGATTTTCCCGGAAGGGACGTGCAACACCGAAGATCCGACGCGGCTGCAGCACGTCAACAGCGGAATCGGCCACATCGTCGCGCGCGCCGAGAAGTTGGGATGCTCACCGGCTCTGGTGTCGATTGGCATCAATTACGGTCCGGTGGCCGGCGACGTCAAGGCTGCGAGTGTCTTTGTCGGAATGCCGGTGACCGAACTTCCGGACAAGCCGATGGATATCGCCCGAACTGTGCAGGCCGATTTGCAGGTGGCAGTGAACGGGGCCGTCGCCGGATACTAGGCGCGCCTGTCAATTTTGGTTGACAGATTCCGGTTGTCAACCTAAATTGACATCATGACCGAAGCAACCTCTCTCGCTGCTGCCGCCGGTAGCCCGGATCCCACCGAGGGATTGCGTGCTGTTCGAGCGCTGCGTCGTCTACTCGAAAAACTCGAGGCCATTCAGGTCGCCAATGCGCGCCGTCACGGATGGTCCTGGCAGGCGATCGCGGAAGCTCTCGAGGTCAGCCGTCAAGCCGTCCACAAGAAATACGCGTCCGCGCAGTCGGAATCGATGCTGCGTTCACTGCGCGAGAAGGGCAGGTAATTGCCATGTTCGAAAGGTTCTCCGCACAGGCTCGAGGCGTCGTTGTCGATGCTGTCGCCGGCCCCGGTCCTGTCACGCCGATGGAACTTCTGACCGCGCTGCTCACCTCTGATCGGGGCATCGCCACCGAGGTGCTCACCGAGTCTGGTGTCACGCTCGACGTGATCCGCCACGCCGGCGCCGGATCGAACGAAGGTAGCTCCAACAATTTCGACGACGCCGAGATACTCAAGTCGATCGGCATCGATCTCGATGCGGTTCGGGAGAGTCTCGAGCAGTCCTTCGGCGAAGGTGTGCTGGACGAGACTCCTGTGCCGGACGGCGTCGACACTTCTCGCAAGAGCCGATTCAGGTTCCCTCGTTCACGATTCGAGAAGGACTCCAAGAAGGTGTTGGAACTCTCGCTCCGTGAAGCGCTCGCGCACAAGGACAATCGAATCGGTGCCGAACACATCCTGCTCGGCATCCTGCGTGTCGCCGACGGGCCTACCCGTCAGGCCCTCGAAACGCAGGTCACGATGTCGGTGATCCGTGAGCGCTTGGAAGCGAAGATGAATCGCGCCGCCTAGATTCGGCACGGCTCCGCATGCACGGGGCGGGATGTGCCAGCATTCAGACATGACATTTCTGGCACGTCTCATCATCAACGGCATAGCCATCTGGCTGGCGTCGGCGTGGGTCACCGGCATCACGATCGCCAACCACGACAACGGCACCTGGGGCACGGTTCTCGTGATCGCGGTGATCGCTTTGATCTTCACGGTGGTCAACGCGTTCATCAAGCCGGTAGTGCAGCTTCTCTCGCTACCGCTGCTCATCCTGACTCTCGGATTGTTCACGCTCGTGATCAACGCCCTCATGCTGATGCTGACGGCGTGGATCTCGTCCGGAACGTCCTACGGCTTGACGGTCGACGGCTTCTGGACGGCAGTCTGGGGCGCGCTGATCATCTCGATCGTGAACTTCCTGCTCAGCGCGTTCGTCCCGGACAACCGTTGAGTCCGTCGACTTTCAGGCGAGACTGAGCGCAACTGCGGTCGCGGCACCCCAGACGAGCATGGCGAGTCCGGTGTCGCGCAACGCGGGGATCAGGGCCATACCCTGCCCGCCCGAACGCAGTGGGGCGTTGGCTCGGATTGCCAGTGGCAACGCCAGCAATCCGAGCAATGCCCACGGAGTACGCAGGATCAGCAGCAGGGTCGCGACGAACGGGACGGCCAGCAGGATCACGTGCAGCGTGCGTGTCCTGGCGTCGCCGAGCCGGACTGCGAGAGTGATCTTTCCGGACTCGGTGTCGGTCGGGATGTCTCGAAGATTGTTGGCAACGAGCACCGCGCTCGAGAACGAGCCGATGGCGATCGCGCCGGCCAGCCCGGCCAGATCCACCCGCTCGGCCTGTACGAACTGAGTTCCCAGCACTGCAATCAGTCCGAAGAAGATGAACACGGCGATCTCGCCGAACCCGCTGTATCCGTAAGGCTTCTTGCCGCCGGTGTAGAACCAGGCACCGATGATGCAGAACACGCCGACCGCAACCAGCCACCAGGCTGCGGTCGCCGCCAGAACGAACCCGGCTACCGCGGCAACGGTGAAGCAGCTGATCGCCGCGGCCTTCACAGCTCCGGGACTGACCAACTTCGATCCGACCAAGCGCAGTGGCCCGACGCGGTCGTCGTCCGTTCCGCGGATTCCGTCGGAGTAGTCGTTCGCGAAATTCACCCCGACGATCAAGGCCAAGGAGACGATCAGTGCCAGGAGCGCCTTCCACCACACTGCGAGGTCCAGGGACGCCGCGGCTCCGGTGCCGACCAGCACGGGCGCAATCGCGTTCGGGAGTGTGCGCGGCCTCGCGCCTTCGATCCATTGAGCAGCTGTTGCCATACAACGATCTTTGCACTGTGCAATACGATCGAACGCGGTGGATCAGCACATGACTCGAGACGTGAGTGAGCGCGCCAGGTACGCGCAGTCGGGCGAAGACCTGGCAGACATTGCCTTGCTCGGACCCGTTTCGACCAAAGTGGGCGGTCGTCTGGTTCCGTTGCCGGGTCCGCGAGCTCGAACTCTGCTGGTTGCGCTGGCTCGCAATCCGGGTGAGCCACGTACCGCGCAGAGCCTGATCGACGACGTCTGGGGGCTGGAGCCGCCGCGCTCACCGATGAACGCCCTCCACACTCAGGTCTCGCGCCTGCGATCTGCACTCCCGGACGGGGCCCTCGAAGTCACGGCGGCCGGATACCGGCTCACTCTCGCTCGGGAGCGTGTCGACCTGGCCAGAGCAGCGGACGCCGCCCGTGGTCTGCGCACCGTCGGCGCCGACGCGTCCGAAGCGCTCGCCGTCACGACCGCGTCATTGCGCCTGTGGCGCGGTACCCCCGGGAGTGACGTCGTCGGCGACGTTGCAGATCGTCTGGCGCTCGACGCAGGCCGGGTGTACGACGAACTGGAGACGGCGCAGATCGACGCGTTGCTCACATTGGGGGAGTACGCGGCAGCCATTCCCCTGGTGCGCGGACGCCATCTGGCGAGCCCATTCGACGACACAGCGGCCGAGGCGTTGATGCGTGCGCTCGCCGGAGCAGGCCGAGTCAACGAGGCACTCGAAGTGTTCGCGGAGTTCCGCAACCACCTCGCCAATCGCCTGGGCGCTGATCCGTCACCCGCACTGGTGACTCTCAATGCGGAACTTCTCGGGGCACCTGCGGCTACACCGCGGGCCGCGCGTGCGATCGGTCTGCGCGCTGCCCCCAACACCTTGCTCGGTCGCGACAACGACATCGACCAGATCGAATCCTTGCTCGCCCGCTCGC
>NZ_LVCT01000621.1:0-7947 GCF_001647205.1 Rhodococcus sp. EPR-134 | reverse complement strand
TGGTCCTCGTGGAGTTGGCGTCGTTGCGCAGCAGCGAAGATGTCATCGCGGCCATCGGAGGCACCCTCGGAATCAGCGAATCCGATCTGGCGCCAGGCAAATTGACCGTCGGCCGAACGCATTCGGCGAGAGAGCGACTCAAAGAGGCGCTGTCCGCCGGTCCGATGTTGCTCATCCTCGACAATTGTGAGCACGTGATCGGCGCGTGTTCGGAGATCGTGGCCGAGATGATCGCGGCCGGTCGTCAGCTGACGGTTCTGACCACCAGTCGTTCTCCGCTCATGATCAGTGCCGAGGCGGTGTACCCGTTGCCGCCGTTGGCGATCGACGACGGAAGCGGCTCGGCAGTCGAACTCTTCTCGGCGAGAGCCCGTGCGGTGCGGCCGTCTGTTCATCTGGACGTCGACGCGGTAGTCAAGCTGTGTACGACGCTCGACGGACTCCCGCTGGCGATCGAGCTCGCTGCCGCGCGGGTCCGCACCATGAGCGTCGACGAAATCGGTTCGAGACTGCGAGACAGGTTCGCGTTGTTGCGCTCCGATGATCCGACGTCTCCGGATCGGCATCGCACCCTGCACGCGGTGATCGACTGGAGCTGGAATCTGTTGGGCAGCGGGGATCAGATTGCGTTGCGTCGATTGTGCCGATTCCCGGCCGGCTTCACCCTTTCTTCGGCGCAGGCCGTTGCCGGGTGGGGCGAGTTGACCGATGTGGCAAGTGCCGTCGAAGCGCTGGTGAATCAGTCACTTCTTTCCGTCAGCGACGGGCAGGGAGATCTTCGGTACTACATGCTCGAGACTGTCCGTGAATACGGCGAGGAGCAACTCGCCGCGTCCGGGGAGGGACCGGAAGTGATTCGGCGCCTCGACGACTGGGCGATTGCGATCGCCGAGGATGCCGTCGTGCGTGCACGGACGGATCAGCTCCGTCTGATTGCCGACCTCGACGCCGAGCACGACAACCTTCTGGCTGTACTGCGCTGGGCCGTGGAACGCGGCGACGCGGTGACCGTAGCCAACGTCTTCCCCGTCCTTGCGATTCTGTGGGCCGTACGAGGATCGAACTCGGAAATCTCGAACTGGGCGTCGAAGATCGTCGGGGCGACCGTGGACAACGATCTGCGCGACGTGAATGCAGAACTGGTGGGCGCTACGTTCATCCTGGTGGCGATGCATCTCTTCTTCGGAGAGGCCGATCGAAACCATGCCCGTGCGCGGATCCGACTTCGAAAGCTGTTGCGTGAGCGCGATGATCTCGGTCCGTTGTTCGCATTTCTGATCAAGCTGACCACGAGTGGGATCGCCAACCACAAACTTGCGCGGTTGGTGGCCGAAGGCGTTCGCAGTTCCGATCCCGAGACCCGCATGGCGGCGTTGTCCGCGCGTTCGAACATGCGGGAGAACATCGGAGATCTGCGCGGTGCATTGCTGGACGGGGAGACTCTGTTCGACTACGCCACCAGCATCGGTGACGAGTGGGGTCTGGCGATGGCGGCCCAACATGTCGGGTCGGTTCACAGCCAATCCGCCCGCTATGGCGAGGCCATCGAGTTCTACGCGATCGCGGCGGCGTCGATGGAACGCCTCGGTGCGCGTGACGAGGCGATGCAGCTCATCTGCTTTCAAGCCGGAGCAATGATCGCGGCCGGTGACACCGCTGGTGGTCGGGTGCTTCTCGATCGTGCACGTCCGGCATTGGCGCATTCGGGTGGGACCGGGGCCATCGAAACCGATCAACGGCGCGCGGCGCTCATAGCGAGTATCGCCGAGGCGGATCTCGCGGACGGCCGTATCGACGAGGGCTTGGCTCGGTATCGAGAAGCGCTGGAGCTGTTGGGTTCTGCGATCGAGAACATCTTCGGTGATCCCTTCGTCGTTCTGCTCGGTGCCGCGGCTGTGTGCGCTCACGCAGTTCACGGCCGGCACGAACTGGTGGCGGGCCGCGTTCTGCAGATGAAGGAGTCGAGTGCTCTCAAGCTCGATCCCAACGGTTACGCGGACCTGCCACTCGCCGGTTCGTTGGCGTCGGCGATCGGGTCGTTCGATCTTGTCACGGGCAACATCGAACGCGGAGTCGAACTGATGGCTTTGTCGTTGAAAATGCCGGGGAGACAAGACTTCGTCTCGCTCCATCACGCGCGCCTCTCCGACTTCGCGGTTGGTCTGGTGGGAGCCGACAGGTGGTCTGTGGAAACCGAGAAGGTATCGGGTTACTCACGCAGAGCGGTCCGCGAAGCAGTGTTGGCTGCGCTTCGCGGACCGGTGCTGGATTAGGTCTGGACGATGGTGCGGGACTTATGTCTTGCGCATGTACATCCGCACGGTCAAAGGTGCCATGACGGCAACGATCACCGCGGCGCCCACCAGCGACCACACGACGTGGATACCGAAGTGGCCGTCGTTGGCCAGCTCGCGAACCGCGGTCACCAGGTGTGAGACCGGATTGACGTTCACGAACTTCTGAAGCCAACTCGGCATGGTGGCAGGATCGACGAACGCATTCGACAGGAACGTCAGCGGGAACAGCACGAGCATCGAAACACCCTGCACCGTGGACGCTTTGTTCATCAGCACGCCCATGAGAGCGAAGATCCAGCTGATGGAGAACGCGCACACCATGACCAGGATCGCGGCAGACAGAATGCCGACCACGCCGCCTGCGGGGCGGTAACCCATCGCGAAACCGACGATGAACGTGATGGTCGTGGCGATGCCGTAGCGCACGACGTCGGCGAGCAATGCACCGGACAGCGGGGCGATACGAGCGATGGGAAGGGACTTGAAGCGGTCGAACACGCCCTTGTCCATGTCCTCACGAAGCTGCGTGCCCGTGACGATGGAACCGGTGATGACGGTCTGGATGAGGATGCCGGGGATGATCGTCGGCAGATATGCCGTCACGTCACCGGCGATCGCGCCGCCGAAGATGTAGGTGAACATCAACGTGAAGATGATCGGCTGGATGACGACGTCGAACAGTTGCTCGGGGTTGTGCTTGATCTTGAGAATTCCGCGGTACGCCATCGTGAACGTGTTCGCGAAGCTCTGCTGCAGGCTGATGCGGCGGGGTGCGGCATCCGGCTGGGCTATCGGCGACCGGGGTTTGGTGAGGGTGGTTGTCATGCGACGCTCCGATCGGAGTCGTTGTCGGACTGGGCGTCGTTGCGCCCACCGTCTTCGGGCTGGTGCCCGGTGATGGTCAGGAACACTTCGTCCAGGCTGGGTTTCTGTACGTTGATTTCGTCGACGGCGATACCTTGCTCACGCAGACGGATCAACAGGTCCGCCGTGATCGACGGGTCGCTGAGCGGGGCGGTGATCCGCCCGACCTCGGGAGTGACACCCACCTCGACGCTCAGCGCAGCGGCGATGAGCGAGCGAGCCTCCTCGGTGCGATCACGATCGACCAGCTTGAGTTGGAGCGAGGAGATCCCGACCGAAGCCTTGAGTTCGTCGGCGGTGCCGTTGGCGATCACGCGGCCGCGGTCGATCACCGCGATGCGATCGGCCAGTTGATCGGCTTCGTCGAGGTACTGCGTGGTGAGCAACACCGTCGAACCCTCGGCGACGAGTCGCCGGATGGTCACCCACATCTGGGCGCGGGTGCGCGGATCGAGGCCGGTGGTGGGCTCGTCGAGAAACAGCAGCGGCGGGCGCGCGATCAGGCTTGCCGCCAGATCCAGGCGTCGACGCATGCCACCGGAGAAGTTCTTCAGCGGTTTGGTCGCGGCCTCGACCAGATCGAACTCCTCGAGGAGTTCGAGGGACTTGGTGCGCGCATCGCGGCGGCTCAGGCCGAGCAGCCGCGAGAAGATCACGAGGTTCTCGGTCGCCGTCAGATCCTCGTCGACGGAGGCGTACTGACCGGTGACGCCGATCAGGGATCGGACCGCGGTGGGTTCACGGCTGACGTCGTGGCCGAAGATGCGCGCCTCACCGCCGTCGGGGCGAAGGAGAGTGGCGAGCATGCGGACGGTGGTGGTCTTGCCGGCGCCGTTCGGCCCGAGGACGCCGAACACCGAGCCGGTGGGGACGGTGAGGCTGACGCCGTCGACCGCGCGGTGCTCGCCGAACTTCTTGACGAGTCCGTCGGCCTCGATGGCAAGAGGCGAAGCTGTGTGGTTCATGGGATGAAGCTTGGCAGACCGATCTTGCATGGACCTTGCGTGGAACTTGCGGTTACTTGCACAGCGCGCGAGGTCGGTGCTGCGGCTGCTAGCTGAACCGAGCCACCAGGGCGGCGCGGTCGAGCTTGCCCGGTCCGCGCAGGGGGAGCGCGTCCAGGACGAAGAGTTCCCGCGGCGCTGCGGTGACGTCGAGTGTCCGCTGAGCATGTGCGCGTAGTTCGTCGAGCGTCGGAGCTTCGCCCTCGGGTACGACGACGGCCACCACCCGCTGCCCCAGCCGCGGGTCCTCGATGCCGATCACCGCGCACTCGCGAACGGCGGGGTGATCGGCCAGCGCGGCCTCGACCACCTGCGGTACGACGGTCAGCCCGCCGGTGGAGATTGCCTCGTCCAACCGGCCGCTGATGCGAAGGACCCCGTCGACCACAGCTCCGGCGTCGTCGGTCCGGAACCATCCGGGTTCGGCGAAAGCGGGGTGGTCGGGAAGCCCGCGGTACCCGGACGCGAGCATCGGACCGCCCAGCAGTACTCGCCCGTCGTCGATACGAATCTGTGCTCCGGACAACGGGATTCCGTCGTAGACGCAACCGCCGGACGTTTCGCTCATCCCGTAGGTGCGGACGACGGTGATGCCCGCTTCGGTGGCCTGCGCGAGTACCGGTGCGGGAGTAGCAGCGCCGCCGAGCAGAACCGCGTCGAGCGAAGCCAGAGCCTCGACCGCGGCGCGATCACCGAGTGCCTTGACCAACTGCGTCGGCACCAACGAGGTGTAGCGGCGCGGTCCGCTCATCGCGGCGACAGCGCCCGGCAATGCTGCAGGGTCGAAACCCGCACTGACGTCGACGATCACCGGTTGTGTTCCGGCGAGGACACTGCGCAACAGAACTTGCATCCCGGCGATGTGGTGCGGGGGGAGAACCAGCAACCAGGATCCGGTGCCGCCGAGGCGTTCATGGGTCGCGTCGCCGCTGGCTCGCAGTGCGCTCGCGGCGAGCATCGCGCCCTTCGGGGTTCCGGTGGTCCCCGACGTGGCGCCCACCAGCGAGATGCCGTCGTCGATGGGCTGATCGGGGTGCAGAGCGTCGCTCAGTCGGGCCGTCTCGCGTGCGTCGGCCGCCGGGACGGGAAGCACGGCGTCGTGCACGCCGTCCAGGATCTGCGCGATGGCAGGCAGTACCTCGAAGACCGCCTCACCCTGTGGAACGGCCAGTGTGCGAAGAACGTTCACCGGACGTCCGGCCCGGCCAGCGGCCAACCACCGGCAGCCAGATGGCTTCGTACGCGGTCGACGTCGGTTTCGAGTGGCATCTCGTTGGTGATCTTCGTGATGAGGACCTGGATGTCGGTCTTCTCGATGGGCAGATCGCCGTCCTCGATCAACGCGTCGGCGACGGCGTCGACCTCGGTTTCGGAGAGTCTGCGAGTGAGGAGCGCGAAAAGTGGGATGTAGTCCTGCTCGGGGACGCCATTGGGATAGCCGGCCCGCAACCAGCCGACTATCGACGTGAGGAAGGGCGGAAGGGCCATGACGTCAGCTCACGTCTCGAACTTCGTTGTCGGTGTCCACGTCTTCGATGACCGGCCACCCACCTGCGCGCAGCCTTTCGGTGACACGATCGACGTCGTCCTCGGACGGCTCCTCGTTGAGGATTCCCTCGATGATGGCGCGGATGGTGTCGTAGTCGACGTGGCGGTCCGGCACTTCGTGTGCCGACTCGATGGACATCGAAACGACCTGCTCGATCTCCTCGTCGGTCAGACGACGACGGAGAACGGCGAGCAGCGCAAAATGATCCTTGTCCGGGATGCCCTCGGGATACCCGGCACGCAGCCAGTCGAGCACGCTGCGCAATGAATACTTGCTCAAATCCTCGGCCTCATTTTCGTTTCGGTGGTTTCAGTGGTGCGCCGCGACGACCACTCAGAAGACGTGGATTCCGAACGTGCTGGCCAAGAAGTTCTTCATCAACAACAGAATTCCGGCGAAGATCGTGACGAGCACGACCGCAAAACAGAGGTACGCACCCATTTTACCCAGGGTGGACGGTCCTTCGGTGCCGTCGGCGTTCGGCAGACTCAGCGACTTGAGGCCGAAGGCGAAGATCGCCGGCAGTCCGGCTCCGAAGAGCAGTCCGACTGCCACTACCTGCCAGAGCGAATCGAGGGTATCGGTGAGTAGATGCATTCTCTTGCGCCCCTTTCAGGAGTTGCGAGTGGGTTCGGTGGACGGAGTGGGATCAGCAGTCGGAATCTCGCGAGCCGTCGCATCCGGATTCTCGTCCCATTCGGCGGTCACGTTGGCGGCGTCTACGGGTTCCTTACGCGAACGCAGGTACATGAAGATCGCGAACGCGATGAGGGCAGCGAAGACGACGAGCACGCCGGCCAGGCCGCCGATCAGATGCGCGAGTGCCCAGCAGATGGCGCCGACCACTGCAGCCGACGGCAAGGTGATCAACCAGGCGGCGGCCATCCGGCCTGCGACGCCCCAGCGGACCTCGGCGCCCTTGCGCCCGATGCCGGTACCGAGGATCGATCCGGTGGCGACGTGGGTGGTCGAGAGGGGGAGTCCGAGGTGGCTCGACGTGAGAATGATGGCGGCGGACGACGCTTCGGCTGCCAGACCCTGCGGCGCGGCGATCTCGACAAGGCCCTTGCCCAGGGTGCGGATGATGCGCCAACCGCCCAGGTAGGTGCCGAGAGCGATCGCGACGGCACAGGTGAACTTCACCCAGAACGGCATCTCGGTCTCGGCGGTGATGGTGCCGTGAGCGACCAGGGCCAAAAAGATGACGCCCATAGTCTTCTGGGCGTCATTGGTGCCGTGCGCAAGTGAGATCAGCGAGGCGGTGCCGATCTGGCCGAAACGGAAACCGCGCTCACGCTCGTCTTCCTTGACGGATGCGGTGATTCGGTACACGAGCTTGGTACCGACGCCTGCGACCAGGGCCGCGACGACCGGCGCGAGGATCGCGGGGACGACGACCTTGGTCAGAACTCCACCCCACTCGACGCCGCCCATACCGATGGAGGCGATTGCGGCGCCGATCAATCCGCCGAACAGTGCGTGTGAGGAGCTCGACGGCAATCCGAGCAGCCAGGTCGCCAGATTCCAGATGATTCCGCCGACGAGACCGGCGAAGACGATCAGCAGCAGATCCTGCCCACTGACCGCGCCGAGGTTGACGACGCCTTTGGCCACGGTCGCAGCGACCTCGACGGACAGGAACGCACCGACCAGGTTCAGGATCGCGGAAAGTGTGACCGCAACTTTGGGCTTGAGTGCTCCGGTCGCGATGGAGGTGGCCATTGCGTTACCGGTGTCGTGAAAACCATTCGTGAAATCGAACGCGAGGGCGGTGACAACTACCACCAGGAGGATTACGAGCTCTGCGGTCACAACGTGAATTGTGCGTATCGAACGCGTAAAAGTACAGCGAACGGGATGCGAACAGGGGCTCCGCGGAGTACGTCCCCGCGCGTGGGCTGCGGCGCTGCCGTTCGCGATGTGTTCAGCGCCACGAAATCGGAACCCTGTGTGGGACCTCACTTTTTGGTCTCACTCACCGGGAAGGCACATTCGGACCGTTTTAAACGCTGATTACCTACGGGCACCGAGCGCACCGGAACAGGGGTTTCACCCCTGTTTCTCGGTGTCTGTCAGTGAGAAGGAGAGCTCCGACCGTGAAGCCCAACAAGTCCACGAAGCTGATCGTGGCACTCGCCGCGACCGCCGTTCTGGCGTCAGCCTGCGCATCGAATCGTGGTGACGATCCCTACGCCGTCGCTGTCGGCGGACCCGGCGTCAGCGCCGACCTTGC
>NZ_LVCT01000620.1:0-3551 GCF_001647205.1 Rhodococcus sp. EPR-134 | reverse complement strand
CCGAGATCAAGATCGGGTTCGGTGACGACCGCGGTTATGTGAAGTCTCCTGGGCTGAACAAGGAAATGAGCGATGCGGTGAACGCGCTCATCTCTTGGTGCAACGATCAGGGCGGCATCAACGGCCGCAAGGTCGTCGGAACCGACTACGACGCCGCGATGACGCAGGCCAACTCGGTCATGCAGGAAGCGTGCGCGAGCCAGTTCATGATGGTCGGCTACGGCTTCGCGATGGATCAGACCGCCGAGCAGACGCGTGTCGCGTGCAACCTGGTGTCCGTGCCAGGCTTCACCGTGTCACCCGACGCAGCCAACGGACCGATGACATTCCAGGGTGTCCCGTTCCCGGTCGACTACGCGAACGGTTCGCAGTGGTTCCAGATGGCCGAGATGCACCCCGATCTGGTGAACGACTTCGACGTCGTCAACAGCACGATGCCCACGATCATCAGCTCCACCACGAAGATTCGCTCGATCGCCGAGGCTGCGGGTTTCAAGCTCAAGGATTGCGGCGTCACCCTCAACTACGAGGGGGAATCGAGCTATGTGCCGTTCGCCGAGAAGTACAAGGAGTGCGGCGCGAAGGGGATCTGGACGTCACGATCGGCAAGCCCGTCGGAGCTGAACTTCGTGAAGGCCCTCGACCAGGTCGGGATCGATCCCATCTTCTTCGGTGAAGCCACCTGGTACGGCGCGACCGTCTCCGATTGGAACAAGGACACCGGACTGCTCGACAACCTCAACGCGGGCATGACCTTCCAGATGCTCGAGAACGCGGACAAGGTGCCCGCAGTTAAGAAGTACGTGGATCTGGTCTCCGAGCAGGGTGGCAAGACCGCGCTCCTCGGTATGCAGGCGGCGTCGTCGTTCCTGCTGTGGGCGGCCGCCGCGGACGAGTGCGGTAGCGATCTGACGCGTCAGTGCATGGTGAACGAACTCTCGAACATTCACGAGTGGGACGGCGGCGGATTGCACGCCGTCACCGATCCCGGCAAGAACATGCCGGCCACCTGCGGACTCATGACCTCGCTGAAGGGCAGTACCTACGCGCAGGCGTTCCCGTCCACCGCGGGCGAATTCAAGTGTGACCCCAAGTACCTCGTCGCGACCGACAAGAGCACCTGGGGAACCGAACTCGGCGCTGACCGCGTGTCGACGAAGTACCAGAACGCCAACGTCATCAAGCCGCAGTCCTGATTCTTCCGACTCGGGCGGCGAGCGCCAACCGCCGCCCGAGTCCCTAACGAGGGTTCAGCCATGAACACTTTTGTCACTTTCACGATCCTGGGCCTGGTCCTGGGGTCGGTGTACGCGATCGCCGCCTCCGGGCTGGTACTCACGTACAACACGTCAGGCATCTTCAACTTCGCGCACGGTGCACAGGCAATGCTTGGTGCGTTCATCTACTGGCAGTTGCGCTACGGCTGGGAACTTCCCACTTTCGTCGCCTTGCTGATTTCACTCGTCCTGGTCGGGCCACTGATGGGCCTCGGCCTCTACGTCCTGATCATGAAGGGTCTGCGCGATACCGCCGAGGTCACCAAAATCGTTGTGACGGTCTCGATCCTGCTCGGAATGCTCTCGATCTCGCACTGGTTCTGGCACCCCGAGACCGCTCGGACGATGCAGATGTTCTTCGGCGACCAGTCCAAGATCACGGTGTTCGGCGCGAGCATCCGCTACCACGAGTTGATCTGCATCCTCGTTGCGATCGCCATCGCCGTCGGCCTGCGCATCCTGTTCACGCGCACCCGCGCCGGTGTCGCGATGCGCGGCGTCGTCGACGATCCGGAACTGTTGCGCCTCAACGGCCACAATCCGGAGCGTCTTGCGGCCCTGTCCTGGGCGATGGGTTCGACGCTCGCAGTCCTGGCCGGCATCCTGATCACCCCGATCAGTGGCGGCACACTCGAGGCGAACATGTTGACACTCTTGGTGATCGACGCGTTTGCCGCGGCCATGTTCGGCCGGTTGCGCAGCATTCCGCGCACGTTCGTCGGCGCCGTGGTTCTCGGGCTTGCCGGTACGTACGTATTGGCGTACTTCCCGACGAGTTGGAGTTGGACGTCGAATTTCCGTGTCTCCCTGCCGATGATCGCGCTGTTCGTGGTGCTGATCGTGCTCCCACAGGACCGGTTGCGTGGAGCGGTCACCCGTACTCGCGAGCGTTACCACGTGCCGAGCGTGCGCAAGGCCGTCGTCTGGGGCGTGGCCCTGATCGTCATCGTCTACCTGATCCGTCTGCTGATGGTGACCTCCGCCGTCACCACACTGACCATCGGAATGACGTTCGCGATCATCGCGCTCTCGCTCACACTCCTCACCGGTTACGCGGGTGAATTGAACTTGGCGCCGGTGTCTTTCGGCGCTATCGCTACCATCGTGGCCTTCCACTTCGGGATCTCCGGTTCCGGGTTGGCTGCGCACCTCAACCTGTGGGGCATCGTCGTCGGAGTCCTCGTCACCGCCGTGATCGGTGGCCTCGTCGCCCTGCCGGCGCTGCGGCTCAGAGGGCTGTATCTCGCGCTGGCAACCATGGCCTTCGGAGTGTTCCTCTCCAACATGGTCCTTCGCGACACCACCGAACACGAGATGTTCGGCATGAAGTACTCGCTGTTCAAGGACGGGAACATCGCCCTCCCTCCGCTGAAGATCGGTCCGCTCGATCTGAGCAACGAGACGGTGTTCCTGATGACCGTGACCGCGCTGTTCTCGATACTCGGCGTCGGCGTCATCGCGTTGCGTAACAGCGGCTACGGGCGCCGACTCGCAGCGATGAAGGACAGCCCGGCCGGTTCGGCCATGCTCGGACAGAGCCTGGTTCGGCTCAAGCTCAGCGTCTTCATGATCTCTTCGGGGATCGCCGGTCTCGGCGGCATTCTGATGTCGAGCGCCATGGGGTCCGTCTCGGGCGAGAGCTTTGCCATCATGGTCAGCCTCTCGCTGCTCATGCTGACCGTCGTCGCGGGTATCGGATACGTCACCGGCGCCCTGTTCGGTGGACTGATGGCTGGAATCGGGTTTGCGGTCATCATGGTCTCGTTCACCAATCTGGCTTCGGCGCAACCGGAGTTGGAGGGAATGTGGCTGCTCTTCGGCAACATCGCGGCAGTCAGCCCGGCACTGATCGGCATCGGCGTCGGCGCGAACCCCAGCGGAACGGTCCACAGCGTGATCGAGGGCTACCGACGGCTCGCCGGTGCCAAGCCTGTTCTGATCGGCGGCGCCGCAGTCGTTCTGCTGACCTACGTCCTCGCTCTGACCGGTGTACTCGGCAACTGGTGGTTCGCGTCCATCACGATCGCGGTGGTGTTCATGCTGCCGGTGATCGGTGAGATGGTCATGCCCAGCGCGGTTCTCACTCCGGAGGAACTGGCCGCCAAAGCGACAGTCGTTCCCGAGGACATCGGGATCGATGTCCCTTACAGCCCCGAGATCCGTGACGAGATCGACCGCGAACTGGGGATTCCTCAGTACCAGGGTGGCTCGCCGAAGGAGTTGACCGTCCATGTCTGATACACCACTTCTCGAAACGCGCGGTGTGAGCGTTCG
>NZ_LVCT01000619.1:0-13257 GCF_001647205.1 Rhodococcus sp. EPR-134 | reverse complement strand
CGCTCTTCAACACCATCACCGGGCTGCAGAAACCCACCTCCGGTCAGGTGTTCCTCGGTGGCGTCGACGTGACGAAGCTGCCGCCGCACAAGCGGGCGGGGCGCGGGCTGGCACGTACCTTCCAGCGGCTCGAACTGTTCGTCTCGCTGTCGGTGCGAGACAACCTGCGCGTCGCGGGAGACATCCACAAGGCGAACGGCCGCAACAAGATCGACGTGGACGGCGAGACCGATCGCCTGCTGGAGCTGACCGGGCTCACGGATGTCGCGGACAAGGACGTCGCGGACATCCCCACCGGACGGGCTCGCGTCGTCGAAGTTGCACGAGCCCTCATGACCGACCCGCGAGTGCTTCTGCTCGACGAACCGGCCTCGGGTCAGACCGAGCAGGAAACCGAGGTCTTTGCCGAGATGCTCACCGAACTTGCTGCGGGTGGACTCGGAATCTGTCTGGTGGAGCACGACATTCCGCTGGTGATGAAAGTGTGCTCGACCATCCACGTGCTCGACTACGGCGCAGTCCTCGCCTCGGGTGATCCGGAGAAGATCCGGACGGATCCGGAAGTGATCGCGGCCTACATCGGGACCGAGGAGGAGGCGGTATGACTTCAGCGAAAATCGGCGAGGCGAAAATCGACGAGGGTATACGCAGCCCCGACCGCGCCGAACCGTTGCTCGAACTGTCCGGTGTCCGCGCCGGTTACGGATCCATCGAAGTTCTGCACGGGGTGGACCTGATTCTGGAACCGGGCGCCGTGGTGGCGCTGCTCGGACCCAACGGCGGCGGCAAGACGTCGACGCTCAAGATCTGCTCGGGCGTCCTTCCGGTCACCCGCGGCGAGTTCCGGCTCGCGGGCCAGGTCGTGAACGGAGTCGAGCCTTCGGAGTTGGCTCGGCTGGGGGTCTGCTCCATCCCCGAAGGACGCGGGATCTTCGCCAACCTCACTGTGCGGGAAAACCTGTGGATCGCCACCGGAACGGGCGTCGGGCTGGCCGAACTCGAAGAGGTTGCGTACGGCAGGTTCCCGATCCTGGGGGAGCGGCGCGGACAGTTGGCCGGATCGATGTCCGGTGGTGAGCAGCAGATGCTGGCGCTGTCACGGGCACTCGGCACTCACCCGACGGTGCTCCTGCTCGACGAGCTGTCGATGGGTCTCGCACCTCGAATCGTCTCGCAGATGTACGACGTCGTCGGCTCGCTTGCAGCCGAAGGCATTTCCATTCTCGTCGCCGAGCAGTTCGCGCGAGCGGTGCTGCCCATCGCGACCTCGGCCGCACTGATGTTGCAGGGACGCGTCGTCAAGACCGGCGATCCACACGACATCGAAAACGAACTTTCTACCAGTTATCTAGGAGGATGACGATGACTACTCTCGCCGAAGATCGCCGTGAGGAATTCAAGAAGAACATCGCAGAGTTGAAGCTGGACAAGAAGCAGGCAGGCGGCGACGCGGCGACGCGCATCGCGGGCCTGGTGCTCATGGTCGTCGGAGTGGTCGGCGCCTTCGTCGTCTACATCTCTTCGCTGACGCTCTCGGACCTGCGGGATCTGGTGTCGTACCAGATCCTCACCGTGGTTTTCCTCGCCCTGACAGTGGTCGGTGCCGCTCTCTTCCTGGCCGCATCGGTGGCAAAGGTGCTGCGGCTGTGGCTGGTTCGCCAACTGCTCGAGGGCCAGGCCCAGACAGATCAGATCTCGCAGGCGTTGAGCACGCGCAACTGATCTTTGTGAAGAACCGAACGATGCCCGCCACGAAAGTCGTGGCGGGCATCTGTCATTGCTCGGCTACAGCGGTGTCTCGGCTACAGCGGTGTCTCGACTACGCGGACGGTGGCCGGGAATCGCGTCGGATGGGATGGTCCTCCGGGATCTGCACCATCACGATCGGTGTCCCGTCCGGGTCGGCGATCCACATCTCGTGTAGACCCCACGGTTCCTGTCTTGCCTCGCGCGCGATCTTGACCCCGGCGAGAACCAGTTCGGTCTGAACGGCAGTGAGGTCCCGGACCTGCAGCCAGATCGCGCCGCGAAAGCCGCCCTCGCCGGTGCCGCCGTGCGCAGCGACTTCGATCAGACCTTGGCCGGCGAAGAAGACTGTGCCGCCGGGATATTCACGAGCGATCGCCAGACCGAGGGTGTCTCGGTAGAAGCTCAGCGTTCGTTCGTACTCGCTCGGGCGCAATATCGTCCGACTGCTCAGAATCTCCACGTCCGACCTCCCTCTCGCACCTACTGTGTCAGAAATACCAGGGATATGGTGACCAGTCGGGATCACGCTTTTCGAGGAACGAGTCACGACCCTCGACGGCCTCGTCGGTCATGTACGCCAAACGTGTTGCCTCACCGGCGAACAGCTGCTGGCCGACCAACCCGTCGTCCTGCAGGTTGAACGCGTACTTGAGCATCCGCTGTGCCTGCGGCGACTTGCCGTTGATCTTGCCGGCCCAGTCGATCGCGACGTTTTCGAGTTCAGCGTGGTCGACAACCTTGTTGACCGCGCCCATCTGATGCATTTCCTCGGCGGTGTACGTCTCACCCAGGAAGAAGATCTCGCGAGCGAACTTCTGGCCCACCATCTTTGCCAGATAGGCGCTGCCGTAGCCGCCGTCGAAGCTTCCGACGTCGGCGTCGGTCTGCTTGAACCGTGCGTGCTCGCGGCTGGCGAGCGTCAGGTCGCACACCACGTGCAGGCTGTGGCCGCCGCCCGCAGCCCAGCCGTTGACCAGGCAGATCACGACCTTCGGCATGAAGCGGATCAAGCGCTGGACCTCGAGGATGTGCAGGCGCCCGGCGCGTGCTTTGTCGACGGTGTCCGCCGTTTCACCTTCGGCGTACTGGTAGCCGCTGCGGCCACGGATGCGCTGGTCTCCGCCCGAGCAGAACGCCCAACCGCCGTCCTTCTCGCTCGGTCCGTTGCCGGTCAGGAGCACCGCTCCCACGTCGGAGGTCATCCGGGCGTGATCGAGTGCGCGGTACAACTCGTCGACGGTGTGCGGGCGGAACGCATTACGTACTTCCGGTCGGTCGAAGGCGACGCGAACGGTGCCTTGGCTGACATGCCGGTGGTAGGTGATGTCGGTGAGGTTCTCGAATCCGGGGACAGGGCGCCAGAGCTGCGGGTTGAAGGTCACCTGAGCCACGATAGAGGCACGGCTCGCGCGTCTAACGGATACCTGAGGTAGAACACGTTCCCGGGCGCGCTAACGTGCAGGTCATGAGCGAACAAACCGCAGACGGCACGGAGATCGTCACAGACGGTGAGAAGCGGGGCGGATTTCCACGGTTCCGGCACACTCCCGCAGGTCCGGACTTCGGCCGCTTCGTCGAAGCGATGCGTAGGTTGCAGGACCTTGCCGTCTCGACCAATGTTCCCGACGACGTACTCGCAGACATCGCTACGCAAGCCGAAGAGCTTGCCGATCGGTTGACTCCGTACGAGGTCCCGGAAGGCAAGTCGCCCGCGGGCTCGAACATCCAATTGCCCGGACGCGGCAGCCTCCTCATGCTCCCGTGGATGGTCGAGAAGTTCGACACCGAAGGAGTCCGCAGTACCGGCGTCTTCCGCCGCTACCACCTGGGCGGTAACGGCGCCGCTCACGGCGGTGTCCTGCCCTTGCTGTTCGACGACGTCTTCGGGATGACGGTCCACGCGGGTGGCCGTCCGATCTCCCGCACCGGCTACCTCCACATCAATTACCGCGCGATCACTCCGCTCAATCAACAACTGGTGATCGAGGGGCAGGTGGATCGGGTCGAGGGTCGCAAGACTTTTGTCAGCGCGCGCCTGACCGATCTCGACGGCAAGCTCCTCGCCGACGGTGAGGCGCTCATGATCGAACTGCTTCCGGGACAGCCCTGACATGTTCCCCTCGTTCGACGATCTGATCGCGGACGCCGTGGTGCTCGCACTACCGATGCGAGTTCGCTTTCGCGGCATCACGACTCGTGAGGCCCTGCTCGTTCGCGGCCCGGCCGGGTGGGGAGAATTCGCACCCTTCGTCGAGTACGACGACGACGAGGCGTCGCAGTGGCTGCTCGCGGGTATCGAAGCGGCGTGGCTGGGTCCGCCGCCTGCGCTTCGTGACGCAGTTCCCGTCAACGCGACCGTGCCGGCGATCGACGCGTCTGCCGTTCCGGAATTGCTGGAGCGCTTCCCCGGCGCCCGGACAGCCAAGGTCAAGGTCGCCGAGAAGGGACAGTCGCTGGCGCAGGACGTCGCCCGGGTGAACGAGGTGCGTCGGCACATCCCGAACGTGCGCGTCGACGCCAACGGCGGGTGGAGCGTGGACGAGGCGATCACGGCCTTGCGAGCGATCACCGATGACGGTGAACTCGAATACGCCGAGCAGCCTTGTGCAAGCGTCGAGGAACTGGTCAGGGTCCGCGCCGCGGGGACCGGTGTGCGGATCGCTGCCGACGAGAGCATTCGCCGTGCCGAGGACCCGCTGCGCGTCGTACGAGCGGGGGGAGCGGACGTCGCCGTGGTGAAGGTGCCGCCGCTGGGCGGAATGCGTGCTGTGGTGGCGCTGTCGGCGCAGCTGGCGGACTACGGGGTGCCGGTGGTGGTCTCGAGCGCTCTGGACACGGCTGTGGGGATGTCCGCGGGACTGGCGGCCGCGGCAGCCTTGCCCACCCTTCCGTTTGCCTGCGGACTCGGTACCGGCGGCCTGTTCGTCCGGGATGTCGCGGTCACCGGGGCAGCTGTCGACGGTGCTTTGTCGGTGGGTGCCGTCGAGCCTGATCCGGTTCTGCTCGAGACGCTGGCCGCGCCCGCGGACCGGCGCGACTGGTGGCTGGAGCGGGCTCGGCGCTGCCATCGGATACTCGGCAGTAAGGACCAGCCGAATTTCGTATAGTCTCGGGCGCGACCTGATGAACATCAGTGAAGAATGAAGGGATCGAAAGTGGTTGCAGCTCTGAACGAAACCCTGCTCGAGGAATCACGGGTTCCCGCGGTCGTCGCGGACGTGCAGGCCTTGATCGACGCAGAGGTTTCGGATAAGTCGGGGGCCTCAGGGCTGGCTCTCAAGGGTGGCTACGGCGCGGTCAAGAAGGTGAGCCCGTCCATCGTGCCGGACGCCGTCACCGCGCTTCTGCCGGCTTTCGTGGCAAAGCTCGAGCCGTACTGGCAGGAATTCTCGGCTTCCGGTGAAGGCAGCTTCGCCGATTTCATCAGCGCCCGCGGCGACGCGGTTGCCGATTCCCTCCTCGAGGTGACGGACGAGCGTATCGAGGGCAGCGACAAGGCCGTCGTCAAGTCGATGTACTCGAAGCTGCGCGGTTCGGCGAAGAAGCATGTGACTGCAGCTCTGCCGCGTCTGGGCGATGTGATCCAGAAGCACGCTGCATAAGCGAACGTAAAACGACGAGTGGCCCGGGAGTTTCTCTCGGGCCACTCGTCGTTTTCGGTGCGTTTGTCAGTGAGCCGAATGTCCGTGGCGCCAGAAGCCGGTGAAGGTGATGTCGGTTTTGGCGAACTTCCGGTCGTTCACGAGGTGCCGACGCAGCCCGGTGGTGAGTGCCTGTTCGCCGGCGACAAAGGTGTACGACGGCCCCTCGGGCAGTTCGGCGGCGCGGACGGTCTCGAGGGTCAGAACACCCGGCGTCGCGTGTTCGTCCTCGCGAACGAGCCAATGCACGTTGACGTTCGCCAACTCCGGAATGTCTTGCTTGTCTTCGATGTTCGGAATCTCGACGAAGACCTCGGCACGCAGGTCTGCGGGCGCGGATTCCAGAATGCCGATGATCGCGGGAAGTGCACTCTCGTCGCCGACGAGCAGTTGCCACTTGGCCTCGGGTGTGGGGTTGTAGATGCAGCCTTCGTCCAAGAGGGCGACCTCGTCGCCGGCCGACGCGGTGTCCGCCCACGCGGATGCCGGGCCGATGTCGCCGTGATAAGCGAAGTCGATGTCGATCTCCGTGGTCTCGCCGAAGAGACCGGATCCGGCAGCACGGTAGGCGCGAATCGTGTAGTTGCGCACGACGGGTCGCGTGTCCTTGGACATCAACAGGTACTGCGCATACCAGAGATTGCTGGCCGCGCTCGGCAACCGGAGTTCACTCTGGCCGACCTGCGGGATGAACATGCGGAACCACTGATCGGCACCCATCGGAGCGATGGTGGACAGCTCTTCGCCGGCAATGGTCACCCGGATGAAGCTGGGGCTGATTCGTTTGTTCGCCACGACCTGCGCCGACACGATGCTGCGTGAGGCCGGTTTCACGAACTTGGCGCGCTTGGCCATGACTGGTTGCTCCCTGATTATCTGTTACTCGTACCTAATCAGGTAACCCTAACCTGATTTACGGTCGCTGTGGAGTGGTGGGTCTGTCCTTTTCGACGACTTCGGGAGGAAGACCCCACTGCGCTCGGCCAAGTCGGCTCATCGGTGCGATTGCCGCGAAGTCCGGCAGGCCGTCGTCGGCGACAGCCTCGGGACGTACTGCGACCGCCACCACATTTCCCATCACGACAAATGAATTGCCGACCTCGATGACCTGGTGGAGCGTGCATTCGATGGCGATCGGGGAGTCGGCGACCCGGACGGGGCGAACCCGCTCGCTCGGCTCGCTACGGATGTTCAACTCGAGAAACTCGTCGGCCTCGGCGTCGTAGAAGGCGGAACTCTGGTTCACCACGTCGGCAAGCCTGGCAGTCGCCAGGTTGATCACGAATTCGCCGGTCGCTTCGATGTTGCGCAGACTGTCCTTGCGTCCGACCGACGTGAACTGCACGATCGGCGGCGCCGAACTTGCCACGGTGAAAAAGCTGTACGGAGCCAGATTGCCGACGCCGTCCGCCGACAGGGTGGACACCCAGGCAATCGGCCGGGGGACCACCGAAGCGGTGAGTAACTGATAGAACCGGCGGGGTTCGAGCTCGGCTGGATCGAAGAGTGTGCGCACCCACACATAATGCCGCTGTCCCCGCCCCTGGGCATGCTTGCGCCCGAACATCTGACACTCTTGAAGGCGTGAATCCGTCCACTGCACAAGCCACAGCCGTCGTCGACGAACTGGTTCGTGGTGGCGTGCGTGAAGTCGTGCTGTGTCCAGGCTCTCGCAACGCGCCCCTCGCATTTGCCCTCCAGGCCGCCGATCTCGACGGCCGGTTGCGTCTGCACATGCGGATCGACGAGCGGACAGCAGGCTTTCTGGCACTCGGACTGGCAATCGCCGGGAAACGACCGGTCCCCATCGTGATGACTTCCGGGACCGCCGTCGCGAATCTCGGACCCGCTGTCCTCGAGGCCAACTACGCGCGAGTGCCGCTGGTGGTCCTGAGCGCCAACCGGCCGTACGAGATGCTCGGCACCGGCGCCAACCAGACCGTCGAGCAACTCGGGCTCTTCGGCAGTCAAGTCCGCGCAACCATCAGCCTGGGCCTGGCGGAGGACGATTCGACGCAGAACAGCCAGTGGCGCTCGGCGGTATGCCGGGTCCTCGCCGCTGCCCGCGGAACCCGATCCGGAAATGCGGGTCCGGTGCATTTCGACATTCCACTTCGTGAGCCGCTGGTGCCGGACGTGCACGTGCAGGGACCGGTCCCGGAGGGCCGTCCCGGCGGTGCGGCCTGGACCACCACCCAGAATGCGACGCTCGACGTTCCCGTCGATCTGGATCTCACCGCAGATACGGTGGTCATTTCCGGACACGGCAGCGCACTTCGGCCTGAGCTGGCCGGCCTGCCGACCGTGGCCGAGCCGACGGCTCCGATGCACGGGATCGCACTGCATCCACTCGCGCTATCGCAACTCAAGCCCAAGCAGGCGATCATCACCGGCCGCCCGACGTTGCATCGTCAGGTCTCGAAGGTGCTGGCCGACCCGGGCGTCGACGTCTACGCGCTGACTACCGGGCCGCGCTGGCCGGACGTATCCGGCAACGTACTCGCCACCGGAACCAGAGCAGTGGTCACCGGGACTCCCGATCCCGCCTGGATCGCTCGATGCGCCGCGCTGACCGAACACGCCGAAACTGCCGTCCGCAAGCAACTCGACGCCCACCCCAAGGCCACCGGCCTGCACGTGGCCGCTGCTGTGATGGATGCTCTCGCGGACGGAGACCAGCTTCTGCTCGGCGCATCCAACCCTGTTCGCGACGCGGCACTCGTGAGCTACCCCAAGCCCGCCGTGCGGGTGCTGTCGAATCGTGGCGTCGCAGGTATCGACGGCACCGTCTCGGCGGCGGTCGGTGCTGCGTTGGCGTACGACGGTGGCCGGACCGTCGCTCTCATGGGCGACCTGACCTTCCTGCACGACGCTTCCGGGCTGCTGATCGGGACCGGTGAGCCGAGGCCGAGCGACCTCACCATTGTCGTCGCCAACGACGACGGCGGCGGTATCTTCGAGCTCCTCGAACAAGGCGACCCGCAGTACGCCGGAGTCTTCGAGCGAGTCTTCGGAACTCCGCACGGCATGGACCTGGCCGCGCTCTGTGCGGCCTACCGCGTGCCGCACGCAGCGGTCACCGTCGACGCCCTGGCAACGACGCTGGCGCAACCGGCCAACGGCATTCGTGTGCTCGAGGTCGCGACGGATCGCAGTGGGCTGCGCGAACTCCACGCTTCCGTGCGGGCACAGCTGTGACGCAAACAGTTCTGCGTCGCCTCCGCATCGGTGTGCTGGTGGTTGCGGTCGGCATTTCCGTGCTCGCGGTGATTCTGGTTCTCGGTGCCTGGCGCAACGATCGGACCATCGAATCGAACATGGGGACCGCAACCGCCGAGGTGCTCTCGGCGGGCTCGCTACGTTCGGCGATCAGCTTCGTGACACCGGACGGCGCGAATCACAACCCTGAACTCGGCGTTCTCTACCCCACCAATCTGACTGTGGGACAGCGCATCGAGGTGGAGTACTACAAGACCGAGCCCGATTTGGTTCGGGTAGCAGGACGTAACGCGACGGTGGCACTGATCCCGGCCGGATCGGTGATCGTCGTGACGTGGCTCCTGGCTGGACCGTCGATCTGGTACCTGCGCAAGCGGGAAGCGCAGGCGGCAAGTTCGGCGCCGGTCGCCTCGAGTTAGTTCGCGCTTCGCCCGAACTTCACACGAACATGACGTGGACTTTTCCTGGCCCTGTCACCGTTCTCGGTGTGAGAGTAGCCATCGTTGCGGAGTCATTCCTGCCCAACATGAACGGCGTCACCAACTCGGTACTACGCGTGCTCGAACACCTCGATCGCACTGGCCACGACGCCATGGTCATTGCGCCGGACACCGTCGGATCCGACACCTCTGCCGCCACCGAACACGAAGGCGTTCAGGTGGTTCGGGTGCCAGCCGTCATGGTGCCCAAAGTCAGTTCACTTCCCGTCGGCCTGCCGCAACCACGATTGACCACGGCCGTGCGGACCTTCGCGCCCGACGTCGTCCATCTGGCGTCACCGTTCCTGCTCGGCGCCGGGGGAGTGGCCGTCGCGAAGCGGCTCGGGATCCCGACCGTCGCGGTCTACCAGACCGACGTCGCCGGATTTGCCGAAAGCTACGGTCTCGGCGTCACCAGCCGCGCCGCGTGGGCGTGGACCCGTCGAATCCACAAGAGCTGCAACAGGACACTCGCGCCCTCCACGTCGGCAGTCGACGCCCTCGAAGAGCACGGCATTCCGCGCGTGCACCGATGGGCCCGCGGCGTCGACGCACAACGATTCGCGCCTTCGCGTCGTAGCTCGGTGTTGCGGCAGTCCTGGATCGGCGACAGCGACCGGTTGGTGGTCGGCTTCGTCGGTCGCCTCGCGCCCGAAAAGCACGTCGAACGATTGGCGGCCCTGGCCGGCGATCCCAGTGTGCAGATCGTGATCGTCGGAGACGGCCCGGACCGCGAGAACCTACGACGACTGATGCCGGACGCGATCTTCACCGGACAACTCGGCGGTACCGCGCTGGCCGACGCCTATGCGAGCCTGGACGTATTCGTTCACCCCGGCGAGCACGAGACCTTCTGCCAGGCGGTCCAGGAAGCCCTCGCGAGCGGTGTGCCTGTCGTCGGACCGGACGCCGGCGGACCACGTGACCTGATCTCGCATTGCCGCAACGGCTACCTCCTGCCGACGGACAGGTTCACCGAACTCCTGCCAAGCGCCGTCGACGCACTTCGTCAGCGTGATCTGCGGGTGCAGTTCGGCTCCGCGGCGAGGCGCTCGGTGCTGCACCGGACCTGGCCGGCAATCTGCGAAGAGTTGCTCCGTCACTACGAGGACGTGCAGGGCCTCGGGCGGCGAACGGGTGCCAGAGCAGCCTGAACGCCCTCGCTGCCCGAGGGTTGGTAGCGTTTCGGGTGTGGCCACTACACACGGAACCCGAGCAACTCTCGAGAAGCAACCGCACGAAGTCGCGTCGATGTTCGACGACGTCGCGGAGCGATACGACCTCACCAACACCGTGCTGTCCTTCGGCCAGGACAAGGGTTGGCGCAAGGCCACCCGCGAAGCCCTCGATCTGAAGCCGGGCGAGAAGGTGCTCGACCTCGCCGCCGGAACCGGAGTCTCGACCGTCGAACTGGGGCGCTCCGGTGCCTGGTGCGTCGCCACCGACTTCTCCAAGGGCATGCTCAAGGCCGGAATCTCGCGCAAAGTTCCGATGGTCGCAGGTGACGCGATGTACCTGCCCTATGCCGACAACGTGTTCGACGCCGCGACGATTTCCTTCGGTCTGCGCAACGTCTCCGACTTCGAAGCCGGACTGCGTGAGATCGCCCGCGTCACCAAGCCGGGCGGACGTCTCGTCGTCAGCGAGTTCTCGACGCCCGTCTTCGGGCCCTTCCGCACGGTCTACATGGAATACCTCATGAAGGCGCTCCCGCAGGTCGCACGCAGCGTCAGCAGCAACCCCGACGCCTACGTGTACCTCGCCGAATCGATCCGTGCCTGGCCGACCCAGGAAGAGTTGGCCCGCAAGATCGAGGCTGCCGGGTGGAAGAACGTCAAGTGGCGCAACCTCACCGGCGGCATCGTGGCGCTGCATTACGCCACTGCCTGAACTGCTGTGCGCCTTTATTAACCCCCGGCGGTTAATAAAGGCGCACAGCACTTGCTCAACCGAACAACGGTCGGGAGTCGATCTTTCTCGACGCGGCCCCCGACGCCCGCCATGCCTTCGCCGTCAGATCGGCGTCGGCGTCGGTGACGAGGTTCCCCATCACCCGAACGGCGACCGTCATCAGTGCCCGTGAGCGCATCGCAATCGGGCCCGAGGCGGGCAGGAATTGCGGAACCGTCAGCAGGCCTGCGAGCCGGCGCGCGACCGAGAATGCCTGCCCGTAATGCTCCCGAAGCACGGTCGGCCACAGCTCCGTGAGGTCGTCGGCGCCGAGCTGTTCGACCACCAGACGTCCGCCTTCGAGGCCGTAGTCGATGCCCTCACCGTTGAGCGGGTTCACGCACGCTGCGGCGTCGCCGATCACGGCCCAGTTGCGTCCGGCGATGTTGGAAACTGCTCCACCCATGGGTAGCAAAGCCGAAGCGACGGAATGTATTTCGCTGCTCCACTGCCACTCGCTTCGGCGCTGATCGGTGTAGAGGTCGAGCAAGGGTCGCAGGGCACCTGGAGCCGGGCGCTTGGACGTCGCCAGTGTCCCGACGCCGATGTTCACCTCGCCGGTGCCGAGCGGGAAGATCCAGCCGTACCCCGCCTGCAACGTGCCCTCGGTGTCCCGCAGTTCCAGATGCGAGGTGATCCACGGGTCGGCGCTGCGCGGCGTCGCGACATACGCGCGTGCCGCGACGCCGTACGCGGTGTCCCGGTGCCACTGCCGTCCCAGCTTCTTGCCGAGCGTCGAGCGAACGCCGTCGGCGATGATCAGCGTCCGGCAACGAAGAGTGCTGCGTCCCGAGGGGCCGGCGAGTACGACGGCGGCTACTCGATCACCGTCGAGTTCGACGTCGACGGCCTTGGTGCCCTCGACCATGACCGCGCCCGATTCGACGGCGCACCGGCGAATGGCGTCGTCGAGTTCGGTGCGGGGGATGGCGCTGCCGATCGGCGGGAACGACGTCCCCGGCCACTCGAGTTCGAGTTCTTGTCCGAAGCCGGACAACCGCAGGCCCTTGTTCGTCGTATGTGACCGAACCCACTCGCCGAGGCCGAGGAGATCCAGTTCGGCCACGGCGCGCGGAGTGAGTCCATCACCACAAGTCTTGTCTCGCGGGAAGACGGCCGAGTCCACGAGGACGACGTCTCGGCCGCTGCGGGCGGCCCATGCAGCGGCCGAAGAACCCGCGGGACCTGCGCCGATGACCACAATGTCGGTTTCGTTCGGAAGCGAATCGACGACGGGGGACTGCTCTTCTACGGACACACTCACATCTTCCCAGGCTCGCGATCGCCACCGTGGCGAGGCCGTCCCGAGTGCGAACCGCTAGGTTCACTACCGTGGGAACCGAGCCGTCACTGACGACAGGAATGGGTACTGACATCGTGAGCACCGAAAAGACTGCTGCCGACGCAACCGCATCGAGCACCGTCGTTGCAGGCATCGACCTGGGCGACGAACAGCTCGCCGCAGTAGTGCGTGGTGGACTCTCCGATGTCGAGGAGTTGTTGGTCAGCGAGCTGTCCGACGGAGAAGACTTCCTCACCGAGGCCGCGCTGCATCTCGCGCGAGCTGGTGGAAAGCGCTTCCGTCCGTTGTTCACGATCCTGACCGCGCAACTCGGACCGGTGCCGAACGATCCGTCGATCATCACCGCAGCGACTGTCACCGAACTCGTTCACCTGGCGACGCTCTATCACGACGACGTCATGGACGAGGCGTCCATGCGGCGCGGAGCACCCAGCGCCAATGCCCGCTGGGGAAACAGCGTGGCGATCCTGGCCGGCGACTATCTGTTCGCGCACGCATCACGACTGGTGTCGACGCTCGGACCCGAGGCCGTTCGGATCATCGCCGAAACATTCGCCGAACTGGTCACCGGCCAGATGCGCGAGACGATCGGTGTCAAGAAGGAGCAGGATCCGGTCGAGCACTACCTCAAGGTTGTGTGGGAGAAGACCGGTTCGCTGATCGCTGCTTCGGGACGCTTCGGCGGCACCTTCTCCGGCGCCGACGCAGCTCACATCGAGCGCCTCGAGCGCCTGGGTGACGCCGTCGGCACCGCGTTCCAGATCTCCGACGACATCATCGACATCTCGTCCGTCTCGGCGCAGTCCGGCAAGACTCCGGGCACCGACCTGCGCGAGGGTGTCCACACCCTGCCCGTCCTGTACGCGTTCCGCGAAGAAGGGGCCGACGCAGATCGCCTGCGGGAGCTGCTCGCGGG
>NZ_LVCT01000618.1:0-5625 GCF_001647205.1 Rhodococcus sp. EPR-134 | reverse complement strand
ATGCCGTCGCGGCGAAAGCTCAGTTGGCTGAGCTCCCGCAGGGACCGGCCAACGAAGCGCTCGTGCGTCTCGTCGATTACACGATCGAACGAGTCGGCTGACACCTCGGCGAATCGGGCTACCGGGTGGAAACCCCGACAGTCACTGGGTGGGAACCCTGATGACCCTGTCCTTCGTTGACTGAACAGAACCGGTGCATACACCGGGGAGTTCAGGTGAGCCTTCGGCTCCAGCGAGGCAAGAGGTGAGCGGTTTGCACGGCTACGCGAACGGTGCGAAGACATTCGGCTTGTTGGTGGGGATGTCGGCGCTGATCGTCTTCATCGGCTCGCTGTTCAACAGCCCGTTCCTTCTGTGGGGATCCGTTCTGTTTGCCGTCGGCATGAATGCCTACGTGTACTTCAACAGCGACAAGCTGGCGCTTCGATCGATGCGCGCCCAGCCCATCACCGAGGTCGAGGCACCGGCGATCTACCGGATCGTGCGCGAACTCGCCACGACGGCGCACCAACCGATGCCCAGGCTGTACGTCAGCCCCACGAACGCCCCGAACGCGTTTGCCACCGGTCGTAGCCCTCGGCACGCCGCGGTGTGCGTGACCAGCGGCATCATGCAGATCCTGAACGAACGCGAACTGCGTGCCGTGCTCGGGCACGAACTCTCCCACGTCTACAACCGGGACATTTTGATCTCGTCCGTGGCCGGCGCGATGGCCAGCGTCATCTCTGGCCTGGCCAACTTCGCGATGTACGCGAGCATCTTCGGCGGCCGAGGGAACGGGCAGGGAAGCAATCCGATCGCGCTGCTGCTCGTCTCCCTACTGGGACCGATCGCGGCAACCGTGGTCAAGCTGGCCGTCTCGCGCTCTCGCGAGTACCAGGCGGATCAATCGGGAGCCGAGCTCACCGGTGACCCGCTGGCGTTGGCGTCGGCGCTGCGCAAGCTCGAGTCGGGCGTCGCAGCCGCGCCGTTGCCGCCTGAGCCCAAGCTCGCGGCGCAGTCCCACCTGATGATCGCCAACCCCTTCAGAGCGGGGGACAAGGTCAGCAAGCTGTTCTCGACGCATCCGCCCATGGCGGACCGGATCGAGCGTTTGGAGAAGATGGCGGGGATGTAGGGGCCTTCGGCCCCTGTGAGCCTTTCTGGTCGTCGGAACTACCAAAAAGGCGCACAGGGGCGCAGCCCCTACTACCGGTAGTTCACGAACTGCAGGGCGATCCCGAAGTCCTCACCCTTGAGCAGGGAGATGACGCCCTGGAGGTCGTCGCGCTTCTTGCTGCTCACACGAAGTTCCTCACCCTGGATCTGCGCCTTGACGCCCTTGGGGCCCTCGTCGCGAATCTTCTTGGTGATCTTCTTCGCGTTCTCGCTGCTGATGCCCTGGACCAAGGTTCCGGACAGCTTGTAGATCTTTCCGGACTGCGCCGGCTCGCCGGCATCGAATGCCTTCAGCGAGATGTCGCGACGGATCAACTTCTCCTTGAACACGTCGAGGGCGGCCAGCAGTCGCTCCTCGGTGTCGGCGTTCAACGTGATCGTCTCTTCACCAGACCACTCGATCGACGCTCCCGTGTTTCGGAAGTCGAAACGCGTGGTCAACTCCTTGGCAGCCTGATGCAGGGCGTTGTCCACCTCTTGACGGTCAACCTTGCTCACCACGTCGAAGGACGAATCAGCCACTTCACACTCCCGCTTTCCGGTAGTTCACGAACATCGAGTTCCGCCCACCTTCCATACCGGTGGACACCTCGACGTTATCGGGTCGGCACCGCCCGTTACCACCCGGTTTGCAAAATGGGGGTGTGTTCGTTGTATTCTTCTCACCGCACCGAGGAAGCCGTTTTCGGCCGCCGCACGTCGCGATATACTTGCGAATGCGCCGGATCGAAGCCTGGTGCAAGCACGGCAGATTGCCCGAGCGGCCAATGGGAGCGGACTGTAAATCCGTCGGCTTATGCCTACGTAGGTTCGAATCCTACATCTGCCACACCAAGTCAGCCCCGATTCTCTTTACGAGAGTCGGGGCTGACTTTTTTGTGCTTGTTCCGAGGTCGGGTGGGCGTTGGTGACGCCGGCGTCGGCTGCGGCTCAGGGGCCTCGGGAGTGCTTCTGGGGATGCCTTCGGGGGAGTGCGGGGTCAAGTTGGTTCACGCAAAGCCCTCGCCAGCGGCCCCGATCGGTGCAACAATGGGCTCCGGCACCATTTTTGCCCCGATGACCAGCGGATTTGGTGCTGGCGCTCGTTCGTGTGTAATCTTTCGGAGGCTTCAAGAGAGCGGCAACGCGCTCCTGAGCCACGCCCCCTTAGCTCAGTCGGTAGAGCGTTTCCATGGTAAGGAAAAGGTCAACGGTTCGATTCCGTTAGGGGGCTCGCTGGATTGTGGTGCCGTGCTTTCCGCGCGACACTCGACACCGAGGCGGTGTAGCTCAGTTGGTAGAGCAAACGACTCATAATCGTTGCGTCGCCGGTTCAAGTCCGGTCACCGCTACACAATATGCATGATCCACCCTGATTGCTCGTAATCAGATACACCCGAAAGAAGGCATCCCGTGGCCTCCTCGACCGACGTTCGGCCCAAGATCACCTTGGCCTGCGAGGTATGCAAGCACCGCAACTACATCACCAAGAAGAATCGGCGCAACGACCCCGATCGCCTGGAGCTCAAGAAGTTCTGCCCCAACTGCGGAACCCACCAGTCGCATCGCGAGTCGAAGTAGTAAGTCCTTAACAGGACGACGATTTTCGCGGAAGACCCTCTCTGGGCCTGCGTCTTCGGGTCCTAGCTAGAAGAGAGTCTCACCGCGTGACAGATTTGCAAGAGAACCAGGCAGCGGCCGAGGTCCCTACGGACCCGGCCGCTCATGCCGTCCAGATGGTCGGTCACCACTATCGTGTCGAAGACTTCTACGAGGTCGGACGCGAGAAGGTGCGCGAGTTCGCTCGCGCCGTCCAGGACGCCCATCCCGCGCACTACGACGAGTCGGCAGCCAAGGGCCTCGGATACGACGGCCTGATCGCTCCCATCACGTTCGTCGCCATCGTGGGTGCCATTGCTCAGCGACGTCTGTTCGAAGAGATCGTCACAGGCTACGACTTGAGTCAGATTCTTCAGACCGATCAGCGCTTGGTGCTGCACAAGCCCATGCAGGTCGGTGACCGACTCTTCTGCGACGTCTTCCTGGATTCGTTCAGGCAGGCCGCAGGTAGCGACATCATCGTGACCAAGAACATCATCACCGATCAGAACGACGAAGCCGTCGTCACCACGTGGACGACGCTTGTTGCTCGAACGGGTGGGGAAGTGGACGAGAACATCGCCCACGCAGTCAAGGACGTGATGATGCATGTCGCTTCGTAAATTTTCCGACGTGAGTGTCGGCGAACTTCTCCCCGAGAAGTCCGTCACCCTGACGCGTGGAAACCTCGCCAACTACGCGGGTGTTTCGGGAGATCCCAATCCGATTCACTTCAGTGACGAGGTCGCACGACTTGCCGGCTTGCCGGACGTCGTCGCGCACGGCATGCTCTCCATGGGCATCGGTGCCGGCTACGTCACCGAATGGCTGGGAGATCCGGGCGCAGTGACCGAGTACAACGTACGGTTCACGAGCCCGGTGATCGTGGCAGCCGACAAGGCTGCCGAGATCGAGTTCACCGCCAAGGTGAAGTCGATCGACGAAGAAAGCAAGACCGCAGTACTGGCAATTGTGGCCAAGTCCGAAGGTAAGAAGATCTTCGGTCGTGCCACTGCCACGGTCCGTCTAGCCTGATCGCAGGGCGGATTGTGTTTGTTCCGGGGCTTTGAAGTACACTGAGATTTCTGGGATTCCTCAGCGCTGCGCGCTGCCCTGAATGTTGCAAGACATTCACCTCGGGTAGCGCGTATGTTGTGTGATCGCAGAACGGTTGATTCAGGCAGGGTCTACCTGTCGAGGTCAACCAAAGGGGCGTAGCTCAACTGGCAGAGCAGCGGTCTCCAAAACCGCAGGTTGCAGGTTCAAGTCCTGTCGCCCCTGCCCCCGGATGCCAGCGACTGAGAGGAACGACGTGAGCGAGGAGCGCGCCAAGCGCGACGCCGACACTTCGGATGCGGAGACTTCACTGTCTGCCGATTCGACCGGTGTCGACGACACTGCAGCTGACGCGACTACGCGTTCCGATCTTTCGTTGGACAAGGACGGTGCCGAAAAGGCTCCCTCCGCATCCAGTGGGGTTTCCAACAAGCCGACCGGCAAGCGCGCTGCACGCGGCGCCTCGGTCAGCGCGTCCACCGTGAAGACTCCGGCCCGGACGGCATCCCGGACATCTTCGGCCAAGCCGACTGCAACGAACCCCGGCAAGAAGCCCAAGGCGAAGAAGGACAACATCTTCAAGCGCCTGCGCAAATTCTTCCGCGAGGTCATCGCAGAACTCCGTAAGGTCATCTGGCCGAACCGCAAGCAGATGATCACCTACACCAGCGTCGTGCTGACGTTCGTGGTCTTCATGGTCGCTTTCATCAGCGGCGTCGATATCGCTGTGATCAAGGGTGTCACCTGGCTGTTCGGCTGATCGCCGTAGCAGTCGGGCGTCTTTGCCTGCGAGCGCGACAAGACCCGACCCGGGTCCGAGTAACGAGAGGAAGCGAGTGCCCCAGTGAGCACCCCCGAGAACGACACGAATGAGGCTTTGGCCGAAGAGCGTGTTTCTGCCGAGGCGGCAGCCGAAGTAGACGTCGTGGTTGCCGAAGGCACCGATGCAGACGTTGCCGAAGGCACTGATGCAGACGCTGCAGCGACCGAGGACGTCATCTCCGACGATGCCGAGAACTCCGACGAGGCCGCTCCCGCCGCCGAGCTCGAGGTCGAGGATCCCGTTGCCGAACTCAAGGCTGCGCTGCGCCGCGCCCCGGGTGACTGGTACGTCATCCACTCGTACGCCGGTTACGAGAACAAGGTCAAGACCAACCTCGAGACTCGCGTTCAGAACCTCGATGTCGGCGACTACATCTTCCAGGTGGAAGTTCCCACCGAAGAGGTCACCGAGAGCAAGAACGGCCAGCGCAAGCAGGTCAACCGCAAGGTTCTGCCCGGATACATCCTCGTTCGCATGGAGCTCAACGACGAGTCGTGGGGCGCCGTGCGCAACACGCCTGGTGTCACCGGTTTTGTCGGTGCCACGTCGCGTCCCTCGCCGCTGACCCTCAACGAGGTCGTCAAGTTCCTGCTCCCGCAGCAGGAGCAGAAGAAGCAGCAGGCTGCAGCGGCCGCCGTCGCAGCAGGCGAGGCACCGTCCGAGTCCTTCGGCAAGCCCCTCATCGAGGTCGACTTCGAGGTCGGCGAGTCGGTCACCGTCATGGACGGCCCGTTCGCAACCCTTCCGGCCAGCATCAGCGAGGTCAACGGCGAGCAGCAGAAGCTCAAGGTTCTCGTGTCGATCTTCGGTCGTGAAACCCCGGTTGAGCTCAACTTCAACCAGGTCGCGAAGATCTGACCACCCCAAAACTTGCAATTTGTTCGACGCAAGACACACACCCAAGCTAGAAACTAGGAACTAGAGATGCCCCCAAAGAAGAAGAAGCTCGCCGGGCTCATCAAGCTGCAGATCCAGGCAGGTCAGGCTAACCCTGCACCTCCCGTGGGTCC
>NZ_LVCT01000617.1:0-4187 GCF_001647205.1 Rhodococcus sp. EPR-134 | reverse complement strand
ATCTCGGTCTACGAAGACCGGACCTTCGATTTCAAGCTGAAGACCCCTCCCGCCGCCAAGCTGCTCCTCAAGGCAGCCGGCGTCGCCAAGGGCTCCGGCGAACCGCACAAGACCAAGGTTGCCTCGGTGACCATGGATCAGGTGCGCGAAATCGCGAAGACCAAGGCTGAAGACCTCAATGCCAATGACATCGAGCAGGCCGCGAAGATCATCGCCGGCACCGCTCGTTCCATGGGCATCACGGTCCAGGGCTGATAGTCCGCTCCACAGCATTACGTGGGAGGGCCGGCCAGGCCCCGACCACAACTGAACCATTCACCACTGCACAGGTAATTCGCTGCAGTGACAAGTAAGGACAGAACAAATGGCAAAGCGCAGCAAGGCGTACCTCGCCGCCGCTGAGAAGATCGACGCAGACAAGCTCTACAGCCCGCTTCAGGCTGCAAAGCTCGCCAAGGAGACGTCGTCCACCAAGATGGATGCAACCGTTGAGGTTGCAGTTCGTCTGGGCGTCGACCCCCGTAAGGCTGACCAGATGGTCCGCGGAACGGTCAACCTGCCCCACGGCACCGGTAAGACCGCTCGCGTCATCGTGTTCGCTGTTGGCGAGAAGGCAGCAGAAGCCGAGGCTGCAGGCGCTGACGTAGTCGGTGCAGAAGACCTGATCGAGCGCATCCAGGGTGGATGGGTCGATTTCGACGCCGCAATCGCGACTCCTGATCAGATGGCCAAGGTCGGCCGCATCGCCCGTGTCCTCGGACCCCGTGGCCTGATGCCGAACCCGAAGACGGGCACCGTCACGGCGGATGTCACCAAGGCTGTCAACGACATCAAGGGCGGAAAGATCAACTTCCGCGTCGACAAGCAGGCCAACCTGCACTTCGTCATCGGCAAGGCATCGTTCGACGATGAGAAGCTGGTGGAGAACTACGGCGCAGCCCTGGACGAGATCCTGCGTGCGAAGCCCTCGTCGGCCAAGGGTCGCTACGTGAAGAAGATCACGGTCTCGACCACCACCGGTCCGGGCATCCCGGTGGATCCGAACCGTACTCGCAACCTCCTCGAGGATGCTGCAGACGCGTAAGCAGTCCGCATACGACAAGAAGGCCGGCAGGGATCACTCCCTGCCGGCCTTCTTGTCGTTTCGGGAGAGGGTGATCCCTGCCGGTGGTATCGGTCCATCGGTGGTATCGATCTAACGGTGGCATCATCGGGGTATGCACGAAGCGTTCCAGTTCCTCGGAAACTTTTGGTGGCTGATCTTCGTTTTCGGCGGCACCATCGGTGGGGCGCTGAAGGGTGTCGCGGTTGCCAACGAAAGGCGGATCGAGCGCCGGCAAGAGCGCTTCCGGCTCAAGCAGCAGACCAAGGTCGCCATCGCGCAAGCCAACGCACAACATCACGCCGACGAAGAAACACAGCGCCGAGAGCTGGCCAAGGCAATCGAGCAGCACGATGCGGTCGACGCCCGATGGTTCTCGTACGAGCTCGATCCGGTCACACTGCTCGACACCCCGATGATGACGGACATGCGCGAGCCTTTGACGGCCGATTTTCATCGAGCCAAATATCGTGCCGATCTGCTTCGCCCAGGCAATCCGGAGACGATGATCGGCAACCAGCAGGCACAAACCGAGTACCGCGAGGCGGTGCACGCTTACTCGATCGCCTTCGAAATCGCGGAAGCTGAGGCGAAGCGCCGCCGACGGAGCGGATTCACCCTCGACGAACAAGAACGCCTGGTAAGGGCGCAACGTCTGCTGCGACTGGCCATGGACGAGGGCGCGACGCCACAGGAACGTCAGAGTGCGTACCGGAAGGCCCACAAGGAACTCGATGGACTGCTGGTGTTGCCGGACCGAGCTCGGGCAGCAATCGAACACAAGATCGCCAGGGCTATCGGTGCTTGAAGGAATCGGGTGCGTGACGAACCCGATTTGGTTGTGCAGCGAGCAGTCAGGTAGTCTTCGAGGCGGAGTTCAGTGCTGGATATGAACTTCACCCCAAAATCATGTTCTACCCAAGACCGTTGGTGATTGCACTCAGTGATGGGTGTGGTTGAAAGTCCGGGAGTGCCCGGCGGCCCACGTAGGTGAACGAGGTAGGGGGATAGCTTGATGTAGTGGTTCTACAGTTTGCCTGGTTATGCACTGCCTCGCTTTGCATCGTTACGCTGATTCGTAAGCCTCTTCTTCATGTTTCCTCTGTACGCCCCGTGCGCTTGCGCCGGGGCGTTTTGCATGTCGCGGACTGTGTCTTCTCGGGTTCACCCCGATGAGGTGCAGCGGTTCCTGAGTGGGACAACGACTGTCACGAGAGGAGGCGAAGTATGGCAAAGCCTGAGAAGGTTTCCGCAGTTGCGGAAATCACCGAGCAGTTCAAGGGTTCGACCGCCGCTGTGGTCACGGAATACCGTGGCCTTTCGGTTGGCAACATCACGACACTGCGACGCGCTCTCGGAGAAGGTGCCACCTACTCCGTCGCCAAGAACACCCTGGTCAAGCGTGCCGCCGCAGAGGCTGGCATCGAGGGCCTTGATGACCTGTTCGTTGGTCCGACCGCCATTGCATTCATCAAGGGCGAACCGGTCGACGCTGCGAAGGCTCTGAAGAACTTCGCTAAGGACAACAAGGCGCTCATCATCAAGGGCGGCTACATGGACGGCGCTGCGCTGTCCGTGGAAGAGGTCAACAAGATCGCGGATCTCGAATCCCGCGAAATCCTGTTGGCAAAGCTTGCCGGCGCGATGAAGGGCAACTTGGCAAAGGCCGCAGGCCTGTTCAATGCTCCCGCTTCGCAGATGGCCCGTCTGGCCGCTGCCCTGCAGGAGAAGAAGGCTGCAGAAGGCGGAGCCGCAGAGGCCCCCGCAGAGGCTGCCACCGAGGCTCCGGCCGAGGCCGAAGCCGAAAGCTGATCCGCACCCGCGCATCACTGCTATAACCCCGCCCGGTCGCGGATCAGCGACATGGGACTTACAGGAAGGACCGCCACAATGGCGAAGCTCAGCACCGAAGAGTTGTTGGATCAGTTCAAGGAGCTCACCCTCCTCGAGCTCTCGGAGTTCGTTAAGGCATTCGAGGAGACCTTCGAGGTCACCGCTGCTGCTCCCGTCGCCGTCGCCGCTGCAGGCGCACCGGCTGCCGGCGCAGAAGCTGCTGAAGAGCAGGACGAGTTCGACGTCGTCCTCGAGTCGGCTGGCGACAAGAAGATCCAGGTCATCAAGGTCGTCCGTGAGGTCGTTTCCGGCCTCGGCCTGAAGGAAGCCAAGGATCTCGTCGAGAGCGCTCCGAAGGCCATCCTCGAGAAGGTTGCCAAGGACGCCGCAGAGGCTGCCAAGGAAAAGCTCGAAGCTGCCGGCGCAAAGATCGTCATCAAGTAAGACGGTTTTCCCGCTGCTCTTCGCGAGTAGTAACGAAGAGGGCCACTCCCCACGGGGAGTGGCCCTCTTTTTTTGAACTTTTTTCGCGGGTGATATGCCGGAATTCATGCAGGTGGGAGGGGTGTCCGAACTAGGCTGTGATCTGAATTATGCTTCTTACCTACTCGTTAGTAGTATTCGCAGTCACGGGTACCACTCCCATGCGATAGAGTGACCCAACCCACACGGGTGCATGCATGCAACGGACGTCGCGGAGGTAATGGTGGGAGTCGAGGTAGCGGTACAAGGACTGACAAAGTCTTTCGGGTCGCAGAGGATTTGGCAGGACGTGTCGTTGACACTTCCCGCGGGTGAGGTCAGCGCACTGCTCGGGCCTTCGGGTACCGGTAAGTCGGTGTTCCTGAAGTCCCTGATCGGACTGCTCCGCCCTGAACAAGGCTCCATCGTCATCGACGGCACGGACATCCTGCAGTGCTCCTCCAAGGAGCTCTACGAGATCCGCAAACTGTTCGGCGTTCTCTTCCAGGACGGCGCACTGTTCGGCTCGATGAACTTGTACGACAACATCGCCTTCCCGCTTCGTGAGCACACCAAGAAGTCGGAATCCGATATCCGCAAGATCGTGATGGAGAAGTTGGACCTCACGGGTCTGGTCGGCGCCGAGGACAAGCTTCCCGGTGAGATCTCCGGCGGTATGCGCAAGCGTGCCGGTCTGGCGCGTGCACTCGTTCTCGATCCCGAGATCATCCTCGTCGACGAGCCCGACTCCGGTCTGGATCCGGTGCGTACGACGTACATCAGCCAAACG
>NZ_LVCT01000616.1:0-12035 GCF_001647205.1 Rhodococcus sp. EPR-134 | reverse complement strand
GATCGGTCCGATCGGTATGTCGGAGGAGAAGGACGAGGCTCAGATGGCGCACGAGCAGGCGCTCGTCGACGCCGGTCACCACGCCGGTGGTGTCGACGACGTCGAGGGCATCGTGCCGCAGATGAAGGCCACCCCCGGAAACCCGGAGCGTCAGGCTGTTCGTCGTCGCCAGGAGCGCGTCCGTCAGATCATGCACACCCTCCCAGCTAACGCACAGGCGGCGATTCAGGACAGCCTCGACGAGGTTGACGGAACTGGGCAGTACGATCCCCAGTACGCCGAAGCGAGCGGCTATCAGGGGGAGTGGAACGACAACTCGCAAGACACGCAGGTCATTCCTGCATACGAGGGCGATCCCTACGGAAACACGACACACGGGCAAGGGTAGGCATATCGGATGGGGGTTACCCGCAACTCGGTTCTGAGTCCGGTCAACGGAGCATTAACTCAGGCCGGAAACATCGTCGAACTGTTTGTCGACGTCGTCAGGAATACGTTCCGGCGTCCATTTCAGTTCCGTGAGTTCATCGAGCAGGCCTGGTTCATCGCCAGCGTGACAATTTTGCCGACGGCATTGGTAGCCATCCCTTTCGGCGCCGTCGTCTCACTGCAGACCGGTTCGCTGATCAAGCAGTTGGGTGCAGAATCGTTCACTGGCGCTGCCAGCGTCCTGGCGGTGATCCAGCAGGGTAGCCCCCTGGTGACAGCGTTGCTGGTCGCCGGTGCGGCCGGATCGGCCGTGACGGCCGATCTCGGTTCTCGAACCATCCGTGAAGAGATCGACGCGATGGAAGTCCTCGGAATCAATCCGATTCAGCGCCTGGTGGTTCCGCGTGTCCTCGCGATGGTGCTGATCGCTGTTCTGCTGAACGGACTGGTGTCCGTCGTCGGTATCGCGGGTGGTTACTTCTTCAACGTGATCCTGCAGGGCGGTAACCCCGGTGCCTACATCTCGTCGTTCTCAGCTTTTGCGCAGCTACCGGACATTTGGAGCGGTGAGATCAAAGCCGCGGTGTTCGGTGTCATCGCTGGTGTGATCTCCGCGTACAAGGGACTCCACCCGTCCGGTGGCCCGAAGGGCGTCGGTGAGGCGGTGAACCAGGCTGTCGTCATCACGTTCCTGCTGTTGTTCTTCGCCAATCTGATTCTGACGATGGTGTACCTCCAGATCGTGCCGGCGAAGGGATCTTGACCTAAATGACCATCGCACGAGGCCGCGGCGATCAGTTCCTGCTGAAGAGTCGCAAAGTAGCCAGAATTCCAGTGAACGCGTTGGACCGCGCGGGCGAGCAGATGTCGTTCTACGCGCGCGCCATCGCGTGGACCCCGCGCACCCTGCATCGGTACCGGAAGGAGACGCTTCGACTACTCGCCGAAGTGACCTTCGGTAGCGGTGCGCTCGCAGTGATCGGCGGAACCATCGGCGTCATCGCGATGATGTCCGGATTCACGGGTGTCGTCGTCGGCCTCCAGGGCTTCGCCGCTCTGGAGCAGTTGGGTAGCTCGGTCCTGACCGGCTTCCTCTCCGCATACGTCAACACCCGTGAGATCGCTCCGATCGTTGCGGCTCTTGCGCTCTCGGCCACGGTTGGTTGTGGCTTCACCGCCCAACTCGGTGCCATGCGAATCTCCGAAGAGATCGACGCGCTCGAGGTCATGGCAGTTCCGTCGGTGCCGTTCCTGGTCACGACGCGCATGATCGCCGGCTTCGTCGCCGTCATTCCGCTGTACATCGTGGGTCTACTCGCGGCGTACCTCGCCTCGAGAGTGATCAGCACGGTCTTCAACGGGCAGTCGACGGGTTCCTACGACCACTACTTCAACCTGTTCCTGCCACCGCAGGACGTGCTGTATTCGTTTGCGAAAGTCCTGGTATTCGCCTTCGTGCTGATCCTGATCCACTGCTACTACGGGTTCCATGCCTCAGGTGGTCCCGCAGGTGTCGGTGTGGCCGTCGGCCGCGCTGTTCGCGCCGCAATCGTGACGATCGCCGTTCTCGACTTCTTCCTCAGCCTCGCAATCTGGGGCACCACGACGACAGTGAGGGTGGCCGGATGATCGAGGCTCCGTCAGTCCTGCGCCGCCGTGTGCTCGGACTCGTGTTCTTCGTGGTGTTGGCATTGTTCCTGGCCTTCACCATCGGAACCTTCAACAAGACGTTCAAGGACGTCGTGAAGATCGACCTCGTGACCGACACAGTCGGAAATGCGTTGCCACCCAACGCGGACGTCAAGGTCCGTGGGCTGCTGGTCGGCGAGGTGCGATCCGCGTCGACGAAAGACGGCCAGGTCACCTCGGTCCTCGCGATCGAGCCGGACAAGGCTGATCTCATTCCGTCCAACGTCACGGCGCGTCTGCTCCCGAAGACGCTTTTCGGTGAGCGCTACGTCTCCCTGATCATTCCGGAGGGAACCACCGCGACCCCGATTTCCGCGGGAACGGTGATCCACCAGGACAAGAGCGGCAATGCTGTCGAGGTCGGCGACGTTCTGGACGGACTGCTCCCACTTCTGCAGGCGATTCCGCCGCAGGATCTGGCGAACACTCTCGGTTCTCTCGCGCAGGGTCTGACGGGACGCGGCGCCGAGCTCGGTCTGACGGTCGATCGTCTCGAGGAGATCTTCCGCGGCGTCAATACCGAACTGCCCGCGGTGCAAGAGGATCTGCGCAAGTTCGCGGACTTCTCCCAGACGTACTCGGACGCTGCGCCCGATCTGATCAACGCTCTCGACAATCTGCGGACCACGGGTAACACGGTGGTGCAGAAGCAGGACCAGTTGCGGACACTGCTGGCGTCGCTCACCGTGACATCGTCGGACACCGCAGCCTTCCTCGAAGCGAACTCGTCCTCGATCATCACGCTCGCTGCGGATTCGAAGGAAGCTCTCCAGCTTCTGGCCCAGTACTCTCCGACCTTCGGGTGCACGTTCAAGGGCTTCTCGGACACCGCTCCGGAAGCTGCCAAGATCCTGTCCACCGACGCGCCCAATCCTGGTGTGCGTGCGAGTATTCAGATCGTGAACCCCAAGGGTCGCTACCTGCCCAACCAGGACGAGCCACGGCTCGTCGACAACCGCGGCCCGGTTTGCTACGACAACGTCACCGAGCCCGGTCGTCCGTTCCCGCAGTACCCCGGCGGTTCGTACGGTGACGGTTCCTACCAGGTTCCTTCCCGCAATCCAGGTCCCGCCACCATGGAATTCCTGCCTGCACCCGAGGGCTCCGGACCTCAGTTGTTCTCGACCAACAACAGCGGTCCGGCTCAGCAGGCCGGCTACGCGGGCTCGAAACTCGAAGAGGATACGTTGAAGGTGATCTACGGACAGGCCAACGGTGTTGCGCCGGACGATGTTCCGGCGTGGACCACGATGGTCAGCGCTCCGGCATTCGCAGGTGCGGAGGTGAGCGTCCAATGAGAGGACTCGCAGCTCCGCTGACAAAGCTCATCATCTTCGTTGTGGTGACGGTCCTGGCGACAGGACTGCTGGCAGCCAGTATCGCCAACCTCGGCGGCGGTGGCGGCACCAAGTGCAACGCCGGCTTCTCCGACGTCACTTCGTTGAACGAGGGCGACGAGGTTCGCATTGCCGGTGTTCGTGTCGGCCAGGTCGAGAAGATTGCCATCGTCAACGACAACCAGGCCGAGGTCCAGTTCTCGGTATCCGACCGTGATTGGTTGCCGGCCAGTTCCATCGCCACCATCCGGTTCCGCAACCTGGTGGGGCAGCGGTACATCTCGCTCTCGCAAGGTGAAGGCAGCCAAGGCAAGAAGATCACCGGCGGCGATACCCTGCCGCTGTCTCAGACGCGCCCGGCAGTCAACCTCACGACACTCTTCAACGGCTTCAAGCCGCTGTTCACCACCCTGAGCGCGGACGACGTCAACAAGCTGTCGTACCAGATCATCCAGGTGTTCCAAGGCGAATCGGGCACCATCAGTGAGCTCGTGCGCAACACCGCGAGCCTGACCAACACCGTCGCGGACAAGGACGCGGTCATCGGCGCGGTGATCAAGAACCTCAACGACGTTCTCGACACCGTCAACGCGAACGACAAGAACCTCGATTCACTGATCGTCAACACCCAGCAACTCGTCACCGGGTTGGCCAACGAGCGTGGGGTGGTCGGTTCGGCCGTCACCTCACTCGCCGGCCTGACCGACGCGACGGCAGACCTGCTCGAGCCGACGCGGCCGTCGATTCAGGGCTCGATCACGGCGCTCAACACACTGGCGACCACACTCAATCGTCGGAGTGACGACGTCAACGCGGTGCTCGAGACCTTGCCGGTCAAGCTCGAGAAGCTCGCACGCGTAGCGAGCTACGGTTCCTGGTTCCAGTTCTATCTGTGCGGAATCGACATCGTTGCCGGTCCAGGACAGTCTGCGTCGCTGAATCTGCCCACCGGCCTGCCGACGGTCAATCAGCCGATTTACACCAACGCGGCCACGCGATGCACTCAAGACGGTATGAGGGAGTTGCAAGGTCGATGAGTAAACGTCGCAGTCCGGCAATGGCCGGAGCCATCGGTATCTTCGTGGTGCTGCTGGCCACTTTGTCCGCGTTCTTCCTCGATTCGCTTCCGTTCGTGGGAGCAGGCTCGTCCTACTCCGCCGAGTTCTCCGAAGCCGCGGGTCTCAAGCCTGGTAACGAGGTTCGTATCGCCGGCGTGAAGGTCGGCAAGGTCACTTCCGTCGATCTCGACGGTGACCGTGTTCTCGTCGACTTCAAGGTCAGTGACGCGTGGGTGGGAGATCAAACCTCTGCGTCCATTCAGATCAAGACCATTCTGGGACAGAAGTACCTCGCACTAGATCCGCGCGGAACCGACAACCTCGATCCCAAGGATCGGATTCCGCTAGAGCGCACCACCTCTCCGTACGACGTCGTTCAGGCCTTCTCGGCCGCGGCGGACACCGTCGGCGACATCGACACCGACCAGTTGGCGAAGAGCATGGAGACGTTGTCCCAGGCATTCTCCGAGACACCTGGCGATGTCCGCGCTTCGCTCGACGGTGTCAGTCGGCTGTCGCAGACGATCGCGAGCCGCGATCAGGACTTGCAGAAGCTCTTCGCCGCCACCGGGAAGACGTCGCAGATTCTTGCTGACCGCAACAAGGAATTCACCCAGCTGATCCGAGACGGTGGACTACTGGTGCAGGAGCTCAACAATCGCCAGCAAGCGATTTCGCAGCTGCTCACCGGAACTCAGCGCGTCTCTCAGCAGCTCACCGGTCTCGTTCGTGACAACGAGGCGGCAATCGGGCCGGCGCTGACGCAGCTCAACGGCGTCATCGACATCCTGAAGGCAAACAACGAGAACCTGGACAAGGCACTGAAGCTCTACGAACCCTTCATTCGCTTGTATGCCAACGTGGTCGGCAACGGCCGTTGGTTCGACCAGGTCGTCGTGAACCTCCTTCCGCCGGGTCTGCCGGACATTCCGGGCTACCGTGACCCCGTTCGTACGTTGGGAGGCAACTGATGGCTGATACTGCCGAAGCCGGAAGCGGCTCCAAGAAGCGCTCGGTCGCGATCATCGCCGCTGTTCTGATCGGGTTACTCGTAATCGGTGGCGCGCTGTGGTGGGTGTTCACTCGCGCCGGAACCACCAAGATCACCGCCTACTTCGACAAGTCGGTGGGTATCTACGACGGTTCCGACGTTCGTGTTCTCGGTGTCAAGGTCGGCACCGTCGAATCCGTCGAACCCCAGGGAGATCAGGTCAAGGTCGAGCTGCGTGTCGATCGTGGGATCGACATTCCCGCGGGTGCCAGTGCCGCTCAGATCACGCCGTCGGTGGTTGCCGACCGCTACATCCAGCTGACACCGGTCTTCACCGGCGGCGACAAGATGGCCAGCGGTGCAGTAATTCCGATCGAGCAGACGGCGACGCCCGTCGAGGTCGACCAGTTGTACTCCAGCATCGACGAACTCGCGTCGGCTCTCGGTCCTGAAGGTGCCAACAAGAACGGAGCACTGTCCGATTTCGTCGAGACAGGTGCGGCCAACCTGGAGGGCAACGGTGAAGCGTTGGGAGACAGCATCACCAACCTCTCGGATGCCGCACGGACGCTCAATGATTCGCGTGACAACATCTCGCTCACCATCAAGAACCTGGATACTTTCGTGGGCGCTCTCGCGGCCAACGATCAGCAGGTGCGCCAGTTCAACACGCAGTTGTCGGACCTGACCGGATTCCTGGCAGGTGAGCGCGACGATCGCGGTGCCGCTCTGAACCAGCTCTCGATTGCGCTCGGCGACGTCGCGAAGTTCGTGGCCGACAACCGCGATCAACTGGTCCAGACAACCGAAGGTCTCGTCGAACCGACACAGACATTGGCGAACAACAAGGAAGCACTGGCCAACACGCTCACCATGCTTCCGCTGGCGATCTCCAACTTGGTCAACTCGTACGACGCCGAATCAGGTGTGCTGGCTTCACGTCTGGCGTTCCCTGATCTTCAGAACCCGGCCGGCGTGCTCTGCAAGTTGATGGACCTCGGCAAGCTGTTGCCCGGTGATCCGCGGTTCGAGGCATTGGGAAGGCAGATGCAACCGGCCATCGACCAGTGCGCAAACGTCGCAGCGATGACCGACGCAGCCAATCAGGCTGCAGGCCTGAACCTTCCCTTCGGCATCCTTGCCGGTTCCGAACGACAGATGCAGGTAGTTCCGGGCACTGTGCCCGGCGTCGTGTCACCGCGACTGACCAGTGGAAACGGGGAGGGCGAGTGAAGCGTTCGTTGATAGTCGGCGCCGGATTGTGCGCCGTCCTGATCTCGGCAACCGCCTGCTCGTCCGAGGGGATCTACGCTGTCCCGCTTCCCGGCGGTCCTGATGTGGGTTCCGATCCGATGCACTTGACCATTCAGTTCGACGACGTGCTCGACTTGGTTCCGCAGTCCGCTGTGAAGGTCGACGGCGTTCCCGTCGGTCGCGTCGACGACGTGTCGGTCGGACCGGACGGATGGACCGCGGATGTCGGCATCATCCTCGACTCGTCGGTTGATCTGCCCGCCAACGCAATTGCCGCGGTCGAGCAGACCAACCTGCTCGGCGAGAAGTTCATCCAGCTGTCGGCCCCGCCGTCCGGACCGGACTCTGCGAAGCTGGCCGACGGTGACCTCATTCCGCTGGATCGCACTCGCCACGCCACGGAGATCGAGCAGGTTCTCGGCGCATTGTCGCTGCTGCTCAACGGCGGCGGTGTAGGCCAGTTGCAGCCTATCGTCGAAGAACTCGGTGCCGCGTTCGACGGTCGCGAAGGCAAGACGAGAAGTCTTCTGGAGCAGGCGAACACACTCATCGGTGGACTCAACGAGCAGCGTGACGACATCACACGCGCGCTCGACGGCCTGGATGTGCTCTCGACTCGCGTCAACGATCAGAACGAGAAGATCGGGAAGATTCTCGAGGAACTCCCCGTTGCGACACAGGTTCTCAACGAGCAGCGTCCGCAGCTGACGCAGATGCTCGCTCAGGTGGATCGACTCGGAACAGTGGGAACCGACGTCCTCACACAGTCCAAGGACGATCTGATCGCTGATCTTCAGGCTCTGCGTCCGACGCTGCAGGCGCTCGCAGACTCCGGTGACGACTTCGTGGGGGCACTTCCGTTCCTTCCGACGTTCCCGTTCCCGGACGGTGTCGAGAAGATTGCACAGGGTGGTTCCGTCAACCTCTTCCTGAGTGTCGACCTGCAGATCGGCAATACACTCTCGGGTCTCGGTGTCGGGCAGGGAGAACCGGAATACCGCCAGCCCAAGTTCGGCAATCCCAAGCCGGTGGTCGACCCCTCCAACCCGTACTACAACGGCAACGGGCCGCGACCGGGGTGGCCGACAGTGTCACTGCTGCCGATCGCTCCGATCCTGCCGCAGGTTCCCGTTGTCGCCGGCCTTCCCGCCACAACAGCGGGTGACCCGGCAACGCCGGCGCCCGCGGCGAACCCACTCAACCCCATCCAGGGAATGCTGGAACAGTTCGGAATCGGCGGTGATGGACAGTGAGATCAGCTCTGGTCAGATGGCAGCTCGTCGGCTTTGTCGTGGTTGCGCTCCTGGGTCTCATCTACGTCGGCGCCAAGTACGTGCGCCTGGACAACCTCATGGGGTTCGGTCAGTACACGGTCAAGACCGAATTGGCCACGTCCGGTGGAATTTTCACCAACGCCGAGGTGACGTATCGCGGCGTGCCGGTCGGGCGAGTGGGCGACATGTCGTTGACCGAGGACGGAATTCAGGTCGACCTGAAGATCGACAACAGTGCTCCGGAGATTCCCGCGTCGGCCCGTGCCGTCGTGGCCAACCGCTCCGCCATCGGTGAGCAGTACGTCGACCTTCAGCCCGATACCGACCAGGGACCGTTTCTCGAGGACGGCTCGGTGATCGCGGTGGGGGACACCACAACTCCGATCCCGATCGAGGATGTGCTGACCAGTGCCAACGGCTTGGTCAAGTCCGTGCCCGTCGACGCGCTCCACACCGTCGCCGTCGAACTCGGTGCAGCGTTCAACGGCAAGGGCGAGGACATTCAGGTCCTGGCCGATTCGCTGTCCGGCCTCTCGCAGTCCGGGCTCGACACTCTGCCTCAGACGCTCGCGCTGATTCGGAACAGTGAGACGGTACTGACGACGCAGTCGGATCAGTCCTCCGCGATCAAGCAGTTCAGTACCGATCTCGATGCTGTCACGGCGCAGTTGCGGACCAGTGATCCGGACATCCGTCGCTTGATCGACAACGGCATCCCGGCCAGCGATCAGATCGGTGCCCTCATCAACGAGGCGGGCCCGAGCCTGACGACTGACCTGACCAATCTTGCCGCGACCACCAAGACGCTTGCGCCGCGAACGATCGCGCTGCAGCCGTTCCTGATCTTCCTTCCCGGTCTGGCCGCTGCCGCACCGACGGTTGCTCCCGGCGACGGAACGGTCCATCTGGGCTTGGTGCTGGAGACCAACAATCCGCTCTCGTGCACGGTGGGTTACGAAGGCACCATGGCGATCCTGGACGAGATGAAGCGTCAGAATCCCAATTTCGACGACACCCAGCAGGACTTCCCGCTCAACACCGCCGCGTCGTGTGAGACGCCGCTGGGCAGCGAGACGGGCGTCCGCAGTGCCAACCGCGTGGTGTACGCCGATCCCGACACGATCCAGCCTTGGGACTTCAAGCCGAAGGTCGATCCGGACAAGTTGAACCTCAACCCGATCGCGACGCAGTTGGCGCCGTTGCTCGGAGTGACACCGAAGTAGACCGATCCGAATGTGGTCGAGTTTGTGCAGTTCAGGCTACTGAGTTGTGGCAGTTGACGATTCGCGGCCAGAGGCTGGGCAAAACAGGTAAGTAGGGTAGTGAGTGTGATTCAGAGAAACAGTTCCCCGCAGTCCGGCGGGCCCGAGCAAGTCGAATCGGGAGCGCCGACAACCGGTAGACCGAAGGGGCTGACAGCGTCTCTGATTGCGGTCGGTGTCTTGCTTCTGGCGGCAGTGGTTGCGCTCGGTGTGTTCGGCGTCCCGTACGTTTGGGCGCTCACCACCGACCGCACCACCGCCGAGATGCGTGACGACGCGCTTATCGGTGCGCAGCAAGTCGCGATCAACCTCAACAACGCGGATTCGGCCAATCTCGACCAGTCGATCGAGAACATGCGTTCTTCGGTGACCGGTGACGAGATGACGACGTATCTGCAGACCGTTCAGGATTCCATCACCGACGAGTTGCGTAACTCGGGCTCGAAGGCTGACACCGAAGTCGTTCAGTCCGCGCTGACCGAGCTCAATACCGATGACCGGACCGCCACGGCACTGGTCGTCGTTCGTGTCACCACGACCCAGGGCAACCAGTTCGTCAAGAATCAGCTCGGCATGCGGCTGGGCATGGTCGAGATCGACGGGGTCTGGAAGGCGCAGTCGGCTGATCCGATCGGATCGCGACTCGATCTCGGCTCCGGCACCCTGCCGGCGGCCGACGGCTCCACGCCTGCACCTGATGCAACGCCTGCCCCTGGTTCGGGGACCGAGGCACCTGCGTCCGGTACTCCTGCACCGACAACCGAGGGTGGTGATTCCGGTGGCCAGTAGTTCGTCGAACCTGCACACCGACATCCCTCGAAGGAGAAGCGCGTAATGCCACCCAAACGTCGTACCGGCGGACCGTCCTCCCCGCAGAACCGTCGGCCGAAGATCGCCGGAAGCGCTCGCTCGCTCAACGTCCCCGCGGGGACGTCCGATTCGGATCCGGTCGAGCCCACGATCGAACAGCCGGAAGAGGAAACACAGGAGGCTGTGAAGCCGGAGGTTGCGAAGCCGACGCTCACGAAGGCAGAGTCCGGAGAAATCGAGCCGCCGAAGACGGAAACCGACGCTCCGGAATCCACACCAGGCCCCGATCTGACCAAACCGGCGAAAACCGTCGCAGACGAGCCCAAGGCCCCTGCTACCCCGGAGACGGGCGCGGGGGAGTCGGCGACAACACCTACACAATCCAAGGCCGGTTGGCGCCTGGTCGCGATCCTGGGGGCCGCAGCGGTCATCGTCGCGATCCTCGCCGGCATCGCCTTCTTCAAAGTCGGCGCGAAGACGGACGACATCGCCTGGGTGGACGAAGGCGCCACGGCTGAAGTTCTTCGTGTGACGCCGTCGGCGTTGGCTGCAGTCTTCACGTTTTCTCCCGACACCTTCGACGCCGATTTCGACAAGGGTGTCCAGGGCCTGAACCAGTCGATGCGCGATCAGCTGACGCAGTACAAGGACACGCAGAAGGCCGGCGTCGAACAAACCCAGACGGCAACGACCGCTGATGTCCCGCTGATCGGGATCACACGGCTCGAGAAGGACCGGGCGCAGTTGCTCGCCCAACTGAACGTCAGCTCGACGCAGAACGGTGTGGCGGCAGACTCTCGCTCCGGAATGGTCATCGTGAGTCTGGAGAAGCAGGACGGAAACTGGCTGATCTCGGAGATTCGCGACCAGTAGCTCGGAGATTCGCGACCAGTAGCACCTGCGCACCAGCGCGAAGATCTGGATCGACGCACGATGTCGGTCCAGATTTTTCGTATGTGACGCCGTTGCTGGCTACACTCCCGGTGGCAGTGTTCGAATGCGCGTCACGAATGTTCGAATGCTGCGACACGCGCTCTCGCCCTTGACGGAGCGGTCCGCAAGGTCCACTCTGATCGGTGAACATGCACGGACGAGTGATCGGCAGTCTCACGTCAGTATCTGAATTCGACCCTCAGTTACACCCGACTCGACATTTCCAGAGTAAGGGTGTACTTTTGGACGTTGCGCTGGCTGCCTCCTGTCCACCCCTCGTCTCAACCGCTGCGAAGTCAAGTACTTCTTGCTTTCTGCGACGGGTTTCGTTCGGGTTGTAACCAGCGAAATTCGAAGCAGATACAGCGGCGGTCGCAACAGCACGGAGCGGCCCGCGTGAGGTGCTGGAAGGACGCATCTTGGCAGTCTCTAGCCAGACCAAGGCAGTTTCCGGAATCCCCGGAGCCCCGAAGAGGGTTTCGTTCGCGAAAGTTCGCGAACCCCTCGAAGTTCCCGGGCTTCTTGACGTACAGACAGATTCGTTCGAGTGGCTGATCGGCGCGCAGAGTTGGCGTGAACGAGCAGCGGCACTCGGCGACAATGCAGTGTCCGGTGGTCTCGAGGACATCCTCGCGGAGCTTTCTCCGATCGAGGATTTCAACGGCACTATGTCGCTGTCCTTCTCCGACCCTCGATTCGACGAGGTCAAGGCCTCGACGGACGAGTGCAAAGACAAGGACATGACCTACGCGGCGCCGTTGTTCGTCACCGCGGAGTTCATCAACAACAACACTGGTGAGATCAAGAGCCAGACGGTCTTCATGGGAGATTTCCCGATGATGACCGACAAGGGCACCTTCATCATCAACGGCACCGAGCGTGTGGTCGTCTCGCAGCTCGTGCGTTCCCCCGGTGTGTACTTCGACATGAGCGTCGACAAGAGCACCGAGAAGGATCTGCACAGCGTCAAGGTGATCCCGGGTCGCGGCGCATGGCTC
>NZ_LVCT01000615.1:0-4844 GCF_001647205.1 Rhodococcus sp. EPR-134 | reverse complement strand
ACCGAGCAGATCACGGAGCGCTTCGGCTTCTCCGAGATCCTCATGGCCACGCTGGAGAAGGACAACACCGCCGGCACCGATGAGGCGTTGCTCGACATCTACCGCAAGCTGCGTCCGGGCGAGCCCCCCACCAAGGAGAGCGCGCAGACCCTGCTGGAGAACCTGTTCTTCAAGGACAAGCGCTACGACCTCGCTCGCGTGGGTCGTTACAAGATCAACAAGAAGCTCGGCCTGAACGCGGGTCAGCCGATCGTTGCATCCACGCTCACCGAAGAAGACATCGTCGCCACCGTCGAGTACCTCGTGCGTCTGCACGCAGGTGACACCTCGATGACGGCTCCGGGCGGCGTCGAGGTTCCCGTCGAGGTCGACGACATCGACCACTTCGGCAACCGTCGTCTGCGTACCGTCGGCGAGCTCATCCAGAACCAGATCCGCGTGGGCCTGTCCCGCATGGAGCGTGTGGTTCGTGAGCGCATGACCACACAGGACGTCGAGGCAATCACGCCTCAGACGCTGATCAACATCCGTCCCGTCGTCGCTGCGATCAGGGAGTTCTTCGGAACCTCCCAGCTGTCGCAGTTCATGGACCAGAACAACCCGCTGTCGGGGCTGACGCACAAGCGTCGTCTGTCCGCCCTCGGCCCGGGTGGTCTGTCCCGTGAGCGCGCCGGCCTCGAGGTTCGCGACGTTCACCCGTCGCACTACGGCCGCATGTGCCCGATCGAGACCCCGGAAGGCCCGAACATCGGCCTGATCGGTTCGCTGTCGGTCTACGCCCGCGTCAACCCGTTCGGTTTCATCGAGACCCCGTACCGTCGCGTCGTCGACGGACAGGTGACCGACGAGGTCGACTACCTGACCGCTGACGAAGAAGACCGCCACGTAGTCGCGCAGGCCAACTCGGCCATCGACCGCGAGGGTCGCTTCACCGACTCGAAGATTCTCGTCCGCCGTAAGGGTGGCGAGGTCGAGTTCGTCGCGTCCTCCGACATCGACTACATGGACGTTTCGCCGCGTCAGATGGTGTCCGTCGCAACCGCGATGATTCCGTTCCTCGAGCACGACGATGCAAACCGTGCCCTGATGGGCGCGAACATGCAGCGTCAGGCTGTCCCGCTGGTTCGCAGCGAGGCACCTCTCGTCGGTACCGGCATGGAGCTGCGTGCAGCTGTGGATGCCGGCGACGTCATCATCACCGAGAAGACCGGTGTCGTGGAGGAGATCTCCGCGGACTACGTCACGGTGATGGCTGACGACGGAAGCCGCAAGACGTACCGGATGCGCAAGTTCGCGCGTTCCAACCAGGGCACGTGCGCCAACCAGCGTCCGATCGTGGACGAGGGACAGCGTGTCGAGGCCGGCCAGGTCCTGGCCGACGGCCCTTGCACCGAGAACGGTGAGATGGCGCTGGGCAAGAACTTGCTCGTCGCGATCATGCCGTGGGAAGGCCACAACTACGAGGACGCGATCATTCTGTCGCAGCGTCTCGTGGAAGAGGACGTCCTGACCTCGATTCACATCGAGGAGCACGAGATCGATGCCCGCGACACCAAGCTCGGTGCCGAGGAAATCACTCGCGACATCCCGAACGTCTCCGACGAGGTCCTCGCCGACCTCGACGAGCGCGGCATCATCCGTATCGGTGCCGAGGTTCGTGACGGCGACGTGCTGGTCGGAAAGGTCACGCCGAAGGGCGAGACCGAGCTGACCCCCGAAGAGCGCCTCCTTCGCGCCATCTTCGGTGAGAAGGCTCGCGAGGTTCGTGACACGTCCCTCAAGGTTCCTCACGGTGAGACCGGCAAGGTCATCGGAATCCGCGTGTTCTCGCGTGACGAAGACGACGATCTGCCTCCCGGTGTCAACGAGCTGGTCCGCGTCTACGTGGCACAGAAGCGCAAGATCCAGGACGGTGACAAGCTCGCCGGCCGCCACGGTAACAAGGGCGTCATCGGCAAGATCCTGCCGCAGGAAGACATGCCGTTCCTCTCGGACGGCACGCCTGTCGACATCATCTTGAACACGCACGGCGTCCCGCGTCGTATGAACATCGGTCAGGTCTTGGAGACCCACCTCGGGTGGATCGGCAAGACCGGCTGGAACGTTCAGATCGCGTCCGACGGCTCTCGTCCCGACTGGGCTGCGACCCTGCCGGAAGAGATGCTGTCCGCTCCGGCCGACTCGAACATCGCCACCCCGGTGTTCGACGGTGCGAAGGAAGACGAGCTCACCGGTCTCCTCGGCGCGACGCTGCCGAACCGTGACGGCGAGCAGATGGTCGGACCCGACGGAAAGGCCACCTTGTTCGACGGCCGCTCCGGCGAGCCGTTCCCGTACCCGGTCTCGGTCGGTTACATGTACATCATCAAGCTGCACCACTTGGTCGACGACAAGATCCACGCTCGTTCGACCGGTCCGTACTCGATGATCACGCAGCAGCCTCGCGGTGGTAAGGCACAGTTCGGTGGCCAGCGCTTCGGTGAGATGGAGTGCTGGGCGATGCAGGCCTACGGCGCGGCTTACACGCTGCAGGAACTGCTGACCATCAAGTCTGACGACGTGGTCGGTCGAGTCAAGGTGTACGAAGCCATCGTCAAGGGCGAGAACATCCCCGAACCCGGCATCCCCGAGTCGTTCAAGGTGCTCCTCAAGGAGCTCCAGTCGCTCTGCCTCAACGTGGAGGTGCTGTCCTCGGACGGCGCGGCCATCACGATGGCGGACGGCGACGACGAGGACTTGGAGCGGGCCGCAGCGAACCTGGGCATCAACCTGTCCAGGAACGAAGCTGCGACGGTCGACGACCTCGCGAACTAGGTTTCGGTCCCCGGGTTGCTCTTGAAAGAGCGGCCCGGGGGCGTAGTTCACATTTGAATTGGCAGTCAGGTTGCCGGGTGACCGGCAACCGTAACCCCAACGGGGAAAGGAAGTTACGTGCTCGACGTCAACTTCTTCGATGAACTCCGCATTGGCTTGGCCAGTGCAGAGGACATCCGCAATTGGTCCTACGGCGAGGTCAAGAAGCCGGAGACCATCAACTACCGCACGCTCAAGCCCGAGAAGGACGGCCTCTTCTGCGAGAAGATCTTCGGCCCCACTCGGGACTGGGAGTGCTACTGCGGTAAGTACAAGCGTGTCCGCTTCAAGGGCATCATCTGTGAGCGCTGTGGCGTCGAGGTCACTCGCGCCAAGGTTCGTCGTGAGCGCATGGGTCACATCGAACTGGCCGCACCGGTCACGCACATCTGGTACTTCAAGGGTGTTCCGAGCCGTCTCGGTTACCTGCTCGACCTGGCTCCGAAGGATCTCGAAAAGATCATCTACTTCGCTGCCTACGTCATCGTCGGTGTCGACGAGGAGCTCCGTCACAACGAGCTGTCCACCCTCGAAGCCGAGATGCAGGTCGAGAAGAAGACCGTCGCAGATCAGCGCGACGCCGATCTCGAGGCACGTGCGCAGAAGCTCGAAGCCGACATCGCCGAGCTCGAGGCAGAGGGCGCGAAGTCCGATGTCCGCCGCAAGGTCAAGGACGGCGGCGAGCGCGAAATGCGTCAGCTCCGTGACCGCGCGCAGCGTGAGCTGGATCGTCTCGACGAGATCTGGACCACCTTCACCAAGCTGAGCGTCAAGCAGCTCATCATCGACGAGCTCCTGTACCGCGAGCTGGTCGACCGTTACGGCGAGTACTTCACGGGTGCGATGGGCGCAGAGTCCATCCAGATCCTGATGCAGAACTTCGACCTCGACGCCGAGGCAGAGTCTCTCCGCGAGACCATCCGCAGCGGCAAGGGCCAGAAGAAGCTGCGTGCACTCAAGCGCCTCAAGGTGGTTGCGGCATTCCAGACCAACGGCAACTCGCCGATGGGCATGGTCCTCAACGCTGTTCCGGTGATCCCGCCGGAGCTTCGCCCGATGGTTCAGCTCGACGGTGGACGTTTCGCGACGTCCGACCTCAACGACCTGTACCGCCGCGTCATCAACCGCAACAACCGCCTCAAGCGACTGATCGACCTCGGTGCTCCCGAGATCATCGTCAACAACGAGAAGCGGATGCTGCAGGAGTCGGTCGACGCCCTGTTCGACAACGGTCGTCGTGGACGTCCGGTCACCGGACCGGGTAACCGCCCGCTGAAGTCCCTGAGCGATCTGCTCAAGGGCAAGCAGGGTCGCTTCCGTCAGAACCTGCTCGGTAAGCGCGTCGACTACTCGGGTCGTTCCGTCATCGTCGTCGGTCCTCAGCTCAAGCTGCACCAGTGTGGTCTGCCCAAGCTGATGGCTCTCGAGCTGTTCAAGCCGTTCGTGATGAAGCGTCTGGTCGATCTGAACCACGCGCAGAACATCAAGTCGGCAAAGCGCATGGTCGAGCGCAAGCGCGTCCAGGTGTGGGACGTCCTCGAAGAGGTCATCGCCGAGCACCCCGTGCTGCTCAACCGTGCACCTACGCTGCACCGTCTGGGTATCCAGGCATTCGAGCCGCAGCTCGTCGAGGGCAAGGCCATTCAGCTCCACCCGCTGGTGTGTGAGGCCTTCAACGCCGACTTCGACGGTGACCAGATGGCTGTTCACCTCCCGCTGTCGGCAGAGGCACAGGCCGAGGCACGCATCCTGATGCTGTCCTCGAACAACATCCTCTCGCCTGCTTCGGGTCGCCCGCTCGCCATGCCGCGTCTGGACATGGTCACGGGTCTGTTCCACCTGACCCGTCTCGACGAGGGTGTCACCGGTGAGCTCGTTGCTCCGACCAACGACGAGGCAGAGCAGGGCGTGTACTCCTCGCCCGCCGAGGCTCAGATGGCAGTCGACCGCGGCGCGCTCTCGGTTCAGGCTCAGATCAAGGTGCGTCTGAC
>NZ_LVCT01000614.1:0-6652 GCF_001647205.1 Rhodococcus sp. EPR-134 | reverse complement strand
AACGAGCTGCTTCCGGCGGACTACCCGTTCGTCAACGAGCAGATGCCGAAGAAGCGCCAGGCGACGATCATCAACGATCTCGCCGAGCGGTACCCGATGATCGTGGTTGCTCAGACCGTCGACAAGCTCAAGGACGTCGGGTTCTACTGGGCCACCCGTTCGGGTGTCACGGTCTCGATCTCCGACGTTCTCGTGCCGCCGGAGAAGCCTGCCATCATCGAGGACTTCGAGGCTCAGGCCGACAAGATCGAGAAGCAGTACCAGCGTGGTGCTCTGGACAAGAAGGAGCGCAACAGCGCTCTGGTCACCATTTGGCAGGAAGCGACCGACAAGGTCGGCAAGGCCATGGAGGCTCACTTCCCCGACAGCAACCCGATCCCGATGATCGTGAAGTCCGGCGCAGCCGGCAACATGACTCAGGTTCGCTCGCTCGCCGGTATGAAGGGCCTGGTGACAAACCCGAAGGGTGAGTTCATCCCGCGTCCGATCAAGTCTTCCTTCAAGGAAGGCCTGACCGTTCTCGAGTACTTCATCAACACGCACGGTGCTCGTAAGGGTCTGGCCGATACCGCACTCCGCACCGCCGACTCGGGTTACCTGACCCGTCGTCTGGTGGACGTTTCGCAGGACGTCATCGTCCGCGAGGTCGACTGTGGAACAGAGCGCGGCATCGTCACCACGATCGCCGAGAAGCAGGCCGACGGCACGATGATCCGCGATGCTCACGTGGAGACCAGCACGTACGCCCGTACCTTGGCGGCCGATGCAGTCGACGCGAACGGCACCGTCATCGTCGAGCGTGGCCACGCTCTCGGTGACCCCGCGATCGATGCTCTGCTCGAAGCCGGCATCACGACGGTCAAGGTCCGCTCGGTCCTGACCTGCACCACCGGCACCGGCGTTTGCGCCACTTGCTACGGCCGCTCGATGGCCACCGGCAAGCTGGTCGACATCGGTGAGGCTGTCGGTATCGTCGCCGCACAGTCGATCGGTGAGCCCGGTACCCAGCTGACCATGCGTACCTTCCACCAGGGTGGTGTCGCAGGAGATGACATCACCGGCGGTCTGCCGCGTGTCCAGGAGCTGTTCGAGGCACGTGTGCCCAAGGGCAAGGCTCCTATCGCGGACGTCACCGGTCGGGTACAGCTCGAAGACGGCGATCGTTTCTACAAGATCACCATCGTTCCGGACGACGGCGGCGAAGAGGTTGTCTACGACAAGCTCAGCAAGCGTCAGCGTCTGCGTGTCTTCAAGCACGCCGACGGTCGCGAAAGCCTCTTGGCTGACGGTGACCACGTCGAGGTCGGACAGCAGCTCATGGAAGGTGCTGCCGATCCCCACGAGGTCCTGCGAGTCATGGGTCCGCGTCAGGTTCAGATCCACTTGGTCAACGAGGTCCAGGAGGTGTACCGGAGCCAGGGTGTGTCGATCCACGACAAGCACATCGAGGTCATCGTGCGCCAGATGCTTCGTCGCGTGACGATCATCGATTCCGGTGCCACCGAGTTCCTGCCCGGTTCGCTCACCGAGCGCGCCGAGTTCGAGTCGGCAAACCGCCGCGTTGTCGCCGAGGGTGGCGAGCCCGCAGCCGGCCGTCCGGTGCTCATGGGTATCACGAAGGCGTCGCTCGCGACGGATTCGTGGCTGTCCGCGGCATCGTTCCAGGAGACCACTCGTGTCTTGACCGACGCGGCTATCAACTGCCGCTCGGACAAGCTGATCGGTCTGAAGGAAAATGTCATCATCGGCAAGCTGATCCCTGCCGGTACCGGTATCAACCGTTACCGCAACATCCAGGTTCAGCCCACCGAAGAGGCACGCGCCGCTGCTTACGCAGTGCCGTCGTACGACGACCAGTACTACAGCCCGGACGGCTTCGGCCAGAACACCGGTGCTGCAGTTCCGCTGGACGACTACGGCTTCAGCAACGACTACCGCTAGTCGGGTAGTCGCATGTGACGACTACCGCTAGTCGGGTAGTCGCATGTGACGACTACCGCTAAGCGTTAGTTCGTAGAAAATCCCCCCACTTCGAAAGAGGTGGGGGGATTTTTCATGTCAGGAGTGGGACGTTTTCAGGAGTTGCTGCCGCTGAGGTCCGGGATGACGATCTCCTGGACGGCCCACTTGTTGCCGTCGGGGTCGGCGAAGTAGATGAATCTGCCCCAGGCCTGGTCGTCGATCGGGCTGATGTCGATGCCGCGGCTCTTGAACTCGCGCTCAGCCTCTTCGATGTCCTTGACCACTACCTGCATGCCGACGACGGAACCGGGCTCGGCGTCGGTGATTCCCTTGCCGATGCAGATCGAGCAGGCCGAACCGGGTGGGGTCAGCTGGACGAATCGCAGGTCTTCGCTGACCGTGTGATCGTGGTCGGCGTTGAATCCGAGGCGGACGTAGAAGTCCTTGGCGCGGTCGATGTCGGTGACGGGAATGGCGACCAGTTCGAGCTTGATGTCCATGACGTGCCCTTCATGTGATGGTGAATTCCGGCGACAGGTCCAGTGTTGCGGGTATTGCGGTCAGAAACGGTCCTCGTTCGGCGTCCGGATGAAACTTTCCGAATTCCTTGTTGCTCCGAGGGTGCTTCTCTCACTGCTCGACCGATCCCGAACCCGGAGCGGATACCCCGACTCCGCAGCTCTGACGCATTCCGTCGAACGTGCCGCGCACGCCGACGCTCTCGGCTACCACCGGTTCTGGGTCGCCGAGCATCACGCGGTGCCCGGGATCGGGAGCGGGTCGCCGGCAGTACTGCTTGCCGCGATCGGCGCGCATACGCGCGATATCAGACTCGGCAGCGGTGGGGTCATGCTGCCGAATCACCAACCGCTGATCGTCGCCGAGCAGTTCCTGATGCTGGAGGCTCTCTACCCGGGGCGAATCGATCTCGGCCTCGGCCGATCGCTGGGATTCACGGAGCCCGTACGTCAGGCACTACGACGCAGCAAGGACGCTCCGGACACGTTTGTGTCGGACCTGGACGAGGTGAGGCGTTATCTGGACGGTTCCGCCGCAGTGACGGCACGGCCGGCGTCGCAGACTGGAGTCCCGATCTTCGTGCTGGCGACGCGCACAGGTCTGAAAGTGGCAGCGCAACTGGGGCTTCCGGTGGTCGTGGGTGGGCCGATACTCGGAATTGGGAGCACCGACCGGGTGGAGGCATTGGACGAGTACCGCCGAGCTTTCCGGGCCACCGACGCTCATCCCGAACCCTATGTGGTGGTTTCTCTCGAAGTGGCGGTTGCCGATTCCACCGACGCGGCGCGTGAGTTGCTGATCCCGGAGGCATACGCGCTCGCAGAATCGTCACGGACAGGGGAGTTTCCGCCGCTCGCGTCGCTGGACGAGATCAGGCGTGCTCCGCGCAGTGATCGAAACGCCAGGCGGATCGAGTCGTTCATGGCGTCGGCGCTGCACGGCACACCCGTCGAGGTGAAACAGCAACTTCACGATCTCGCCGAACGGACCGGTGCCGACGAAGTGTTGGCGTCGACATCGACGTACGACCGTGACGCGCTTGCACTTTCGGACCGCCTACTGCGTGAGGTGGTTTAGCAGTGTGGTTGATCTAACGAGGCACGTGAAACTCGAGCAGAGTGGCGACGGAGTCGTCGAGTTCGGTCCACGGCACCGGTACGGAGAGGACGGCGATCGCCGAAGTCGGGAACTTGTCGCGGATACGTTGGGCCGCTTCGGAGTTTTCGTTCGATGCGAGATCGAGTGCAGTCCAGGGAATTCCGGGTTCGTGTCCGACGATCAGGAGCGTCTTGACGTGGTCGGACGTGGTTCGCGCAGCTGCAATGACGTCTGCGGGTGAGCCGCCGTAGATGGACTTCTCGAACCCGGCGGGAGCTTCGATTCCCGTCGAGGCAAGGGTTTCGACGGTCCGCCGGGAGGTGGAGCACAGAACGGCGTCGACGGGCGGGACGTTTTCACGGATCCATTCGCCGCCGATGCGGGCCTCGCGCAGGCCCCGTTCGGCGAGCGGACGCTCGTGATCACGGATGCCCTCGGGGTAGCTGGACTTGCCGTGTCGCATGAGGACGAGGGTGCGGTGGTCGGCCATGCGTTCACGGTATCCGCTTTGTGCCCGTCAGTCCGGTTACTCTGGATGGTCAGGACCTTGAAGGAGGTTTTCGATGGCCGGTAAGAAGCTCGATCGAACTAATGCCCGAACTGCACTCGAGGTGGTACGAGAAAGCCCCACCATCGCTTTCATCACCGTTGCCCCGGCAGTGGTCGTGTTCGGCGTGGTGTGGTGGCTCTTCGGTTTCTGGGCCGCGATTCTTCTTGCGTTGGTGTTCGGTGTCGCGGCTGTCGCGACCCAGAAACTGCGTTAGAGGGCGCTCACCTGCGCAACTGCGCGGAGCGCTTCGCCGACCAGGAACCAGACCGTGACGGTCTTGTCGTCGACGCGGCTGCGCAGGACGACGTCGTCGCTGGAGACGATGGGGGAGAGGTACTCGATCAGTGCTCGATGCGGAACTGTCCGTAGTTCGGTGCGAGCGCTGAGGACCTCTTCGACTGCCTGCCAGTAGACGGCGTTGTTGACGTGGTCGAACGGGTCGATATCCGTGGCGCGCAGAGCGAACGGCGTGTCCAGAACACCGGCGTCGTCCGCCTCCGGTGCGTTCTCGGCGAGGACACGCTTCCACTTCAGGCGATGCTCGTCGGTGGATTCCTCCAGTGGCCGCATGAAGTCGTCACTCATCCGCGTGGGCATGCCCGACTCGGCGCTGATGTTGATCCAGAAGCCTTCGGTTTCCATCAGCGCGCCGTTGCTGCCGTCGAAGCGCACACGCATGTTCGCCCATCTCGTGGAGAAGCCGGAGCACCAGCGAGTCATCGTCAACTCTTCCGGCCAGATCGCCGGGCGTACGACGTCGACGACCGTACGACGCACTATCCAGAGCGGGTGGGTGTCGATGGCTCCCGCGGCCTCGATGTTGTCGTTGCCGATGTCCTGCAGGTAGCGGGCGACGGCGTCGAGCCTGACCTGCTTGGCGACGTCGATGTCGCCGGTGCGGACCGGGCGGGACTTGACGAAGATCGGTCCTCGGTCCGGCTGTTGCGCGAGCGTGAGATCTGGGTTCACGTGAGATTCCTGTTCGCTGGAGTGAGCCGATTCTGTCAGGCTTTTCAGCGAGTGGCGATTATCTGCTTTCCGCAGCCGGAGCCGTCGACCATTCGTGCCACGGCGACGGCGGTGTCGGCAAGGGGATGAACGGAGTCGATCACCGGGGTGATGTCACCTGCGTCGATCATCTGCGTCAGGACCTCCAGATCGTCGGCGTTCTCCGAAGCGATGAAGGTGCCCATTTTCTGAGATATGAACGGAGACAAGCACTGTGCGCGTATTTGGCGATCGGTTCCGCCGAGCCACCGTCCGCCGTTCTCGCCGCCGACGATCACCAGCGTTCCGGTGCGTGTGAGCGCCCGTCGAAGATCTCGCAGTCGGCGGTTGCCGCCGGTGTCGATGATGACGTCGTACCGATGCGATCCGTCGGTGGCGTCGTCGACGCGGTAGTCGAGAACCTCGTCGGCACCGATGGAGCGGACGGTATCGGTTTTCGAGGTGCTGCACACGCCGGTGACGTGAGCGCCCATGGCTTTTGCCACCTGCACCGCGTAAATCCCGACGCCACCGGATGCGCCGAGTACGAGGACGGATTGGCCCGCCTGCACGCGGCCGTGGTCGCGCACGGCTTGCAACGCTGTGAGGGCGGAGACCGGCACCGCTGCTGCTTGTGCGAACGACAACCGGGCAGGTTTTGCGGCAATCTTCGTCTCGAGTGCGCGTGCGTACTCCGCGAACGAACCGACCGCGATCCCGTATACCTCCTGGCCGACTGCCACGCGGGTCACCGAACTGCCGACGGCCTCGACTCGGCCGGATACGTCCAGTCCGCGTACCCGGTTCCTAGGTCTGCGCAGCCCGAAACCCGCGAGGCGCAACGGATATGGCAGTCCGGCCATGAGATGCCATGCCCCGCGGTCGACGGACGCGGCCTCGACGCGTATCAGCACTTCGTTGTCGGCGACAGTGGGGCGCGGAATGTGGTCGACGTAGAGAACGTCGGCCTCGCCGTAGCGATCCTGTACGACGGCGGTCATCAGTTCCTTCGGCATGCGAGTCTCCGTTCGTCGAATACTTACAGCGTAAGTATTGCACTTACGGTGTAAGTTCTGTCAACGTGGAGAAGCGCGCAAGATTGACCCGAGACGACGTCGTACACGCTGCTGTCGCGCTTGCCGATTCCGTCGGAATCGATTCGATGACCATGCGGAAGCTGGGCACCGAACTGGGCGTCGAAGCGATGTCTCTGTACAACCATGTTTCGGACAAGGGGGATCTGCTCAACGGAATGGTCGATGCGGTCTTCGCGGAGATCGATCTGCCGACGCCGGGACGCCCGTGGCGCACGGAACTTCACGTGCGAGCGGTATCGACAAGGGAAGTGTTGGGGAGGCACCCGTGGGCAACTCCGTTGATGGAGTCCCGAACGACGCCTGGTCCCGCGACCCTGCGCCACCACGATGCCGTCATCGGAACGCTACGCGCCGCCGACTTTCCCGTCGCCCTTGCTGCGCATGCCTTTTCGATCATGGATGCGTACATCTACGGCTTCGTGCTGCAAGAAGTGAGCTT
>NZ_LVCT01000613.1:0-8885 GCF_001647205.1 Rhodococcus sp. EPR-134 | reverse complement strand
CCACCGAGCACGTCCTTGCTCCGGGATACAGCTACGCCGCCGAATTCGCTTTCGGTCTCGATCTGATTCTCGACGGACTCGAACGTCTGCACATCGGGAGCGAACGATGATCTGACGTGAGTACCGGGTTAAAGTCGAGAAAACCGGGTTACCGGTCCAGACTTCAGATGTCCCGAAGAGGAGCTTTCTGTGCGCGCCATGGTGGTTACGGAACTGTCCGGTCCCGAAGGAATTGTCGCGCAGGAGGTTCCCGAGCCCGCAGCCGAAGGTCTTGTTCTCATCGATGTGAAGGCAAGTGGCGTCTGCTTTCCGGACCTGCTCATCACCTACGGCAAGTATCAGATCCGCCCGGAACCGCCGTTCATTCCCGGCGCGGAGATCTCGGGCGTCGTGGTCTCCGCGCCGGAAGGGTCGAGTTTCGCTCCGGGCGATCGTGTTCTCGCGGCCGCGTATCTGGGTGGGTATGCAGAGCGGATTGCCGTCAACCCGGCGCAGGTACTCCGAATTCCGGACGGACTCGCCTTCGACGAGGCGGCCTCGCTGATCATCAACTATCAGACGATGGAGTTCGCGCTCGCTCGTCGCGCGAAGATCGTCGCGGGGGAGACTGTCGTCGTGCTCGGCGCTGCAGGCGGAGTCGGAACGGCAACCATCCAGCTGGCCAAGGCGCACGGTGCCCGGGTGATCGCCGTGGTACGACGCGAGGGCGTCGATGACTTCTTGCGTGAGCTCGGTGCCGACGAGGTGGTCGCGCTGGCTCCGGGATGGGGAGAGCGGATTCGGGAACTGACCGACGGCGTCGGCGCTCAGATCGTGGTGGATCCGGTGGGCGGCGATGCGTTCGACGACGCGGTCCGGGTTCTGGCACCCGAAGGACGACTCGTGGTGATCGGATTCGCCGGCGGCGGTATTCCCGAGGTAAAGGTGAACCGGGTGCTGTTTCGCAATATCAGCATTGTCGGCGCGGCATGGGGTGAGTTCACGCGTACCAATCCCGAGGCGGTAGCCGAGGTACACGCATCGCTGGTAGAACACGTCCGAAACGGCTTGCGTCCGCTGGTCAAGGCACGGTATCCGCTTGCCGACGCAGCAGTTGCCCTGGCTGATCTCGAAAGCGGCAAAGTTCTCGGAAAGGCCATCTTGCTGCAGGAATGATTCTTCGCAACGTGATGGTGGTCACCAAATAATAAGTTGCAACATGTTTTCATTTGGGCAATAGTTGCAACCGCACTACCATTTGCCAGGTGATCGCTTCCGATTCTGATGACCTGTATGGAGCACTCGACGAGTTGTTCACTCGCCTGATGAGCGCCGGTGATTCGGAGTCGATCGATGCGTTGATCGAACTGGATCTCTCGTTCTCTCAGGTGCGTGTGCTGTTCGTACTTGCACAACGTGATGCGGCGATCCCGATCAACGAGGTTGCCGACGAGCTTCGGCTCTCGGTGGCAGCTACGGGGCGGAACATCGATCAGCTCGTGAACATGGGTCTGGTCGATCGACGTGAAGACGAGCGGGACCGACGCGTCAAGCGGGTTTCCTTGTCCGAGGCCGGTCGTAAGGTGACGACCAACCACATCGAGTGCAAGCGCGGCCAGCTTCGCGAATTCGCGTCGCGTGTTCCTGAGCCAGAGCGGATTCGTTTGTTCGAGGCTCTCAAGCCCATTCTCGCGGGTGACTATCTGCGAGCACTTAACCAGGAGACTTCGCGATGACATCGCCGAACGCGCCGGCACCGGCGTCCGACAAACTTGACGGGGCGGTCCTCAAGATCGCTTCCGTGGTGGTGCTCGGCGCCATCATGTCGATTCTCGACGTAACCGTGGTGAGCGTCGCGCTCACCACTTTTGCCGAGGACTTCGAAACTTCGTACGCCACCGTCGCGTGGACGATGACGGCCTACACGCTCGCCTTGGCGACGGTCATTCCGGTTACCGGTTGGGCTGCCGACCGTTTCGGCACCAAGCGCCTGTACATGACGGCCCTGGTGCTGTTCGTACTCGGTTCGGTCGCTTGTGCGATGGCGTGGGACATCACCTCGCTCATCGGCTTCCGCGTGCTCCAGGGTCTCGGCGGCGGCATGTTGATGCCGCTCGGTATGACGATCATGACCCGGGCCGCCGGTCCGGACCGTGTCGGTCGTGTCATGGCAGTTCTCGGTATCCCGATGCTGCTCGGTCCTATCGGCGGCCCGATTCGCGGTGGTTGGCTGATCGAGGCCGCGAGCTGGCACTGGATCTTCCTGATCAACTTGCCGATCGGCATCATCGCTCTGGCTGCTGCGTTCATCATTCTGCCGTCCGACAAGGCGAAGCCTTCGGAGTCCTTCGACTTCCTCGGCATGATCCTGCTGTCGCCCGGCCTGGCGCTGTTCCTGTTCGGTGTGTCGTCCATCCCTGAGGTGGGAACCGTCGCGTCCGCTCGGGTTCTGGTGTCGGCCGGTATCGGTCTGGCACTGATCATCGCCTTCGTGTTCCACGCGCTCAACAAGGATCACCCGCTGATCGACCTGCACCTGTTCAAGAACCGTCAGTTGACCACCGCCGTCATCACGACGTCGCTGTTCATCGTCGCGTTCATGGGCGCCGGGTTGCTGTTCCCGAGCTACTTCATTCAGGTCGGCGGTCACACCACGCTCGCTGCCGGATTGTTGATGGCTCCGCAGGGTCTCGGCGCTATGGTCACCATGCCCATCGCTGGTCGACTGGTCGACAAGATCGGCCCGGGCAAGATCGTCCTGACCGGTTTGCCGTTGATTCTGATCGGCTTGGGTGTGTTCACACAGGTTGCCTCGGATTCCCCGACGTGGCTGCTGATGGGTGCCTTGTTCGTCATGGGCCTCGGTATGGGTTGCACCATGATGCCGCTGATGACCGCAGCTATCGTGACGCTCTCCAACGAGCAGATTGCTCGCGGCTCCACCCTGATGAACATCGTTCAGCAGACCGCAGGTTCGATCGGTACCGCCGTGATGTCGGTGGTCTTGACCAACCAGCTTCTCGATCGTGGCCTCGACACGACGATGGTCGGTGCGGCCTCGCACATTCCGACCGAACCGGGAAGTCCGCAGGAGTCTGCTGCGAATTCGATTCTCAGTGCGGCGTCGGATGCCTTCGGTAACACCTTCCTCGTTGCCACTGTGCTGATCGTCCTGACCCTCATCCCGGCGTTCTTCCTGCCGCGGAGCAAGACCACCAGGCCGGTGGCCGAGGGCGAGACGGCAACGCCGATCGTTATGCACTGACCGCTTTTCGGTAGATCGTTCGTCCAGGTGAGGGCGGCACACATCTTGTGTGCCGCCCTCACCTTTTTGCCGTGGAATACAGCTGGATGGTTGAATGTTTGATCAGTTACATGCAAACGCATGGATCTAGTTCGCGGAGGAGCAACCATGCAGTTCGGAATCTTCACGGTCGGTGACGTCACCACTGATCCCACGACGGGGGCGACCCCGACAGAGCACGAGCGCATCAAGGCCATGACGACCATCGCCAAGCACGCCGAGGAAGTCGGTCTCGACGTCTTCGCGACCGGCGAGCATCACAACAAGCCGTTCGTGCCGTCATCTCCGACCACGATGCTCGGATACATCGCGGCCCAGACCGAGAAGATCACGCTCTCCACGTCCACGACGCTGATCACCACCAATGACCCGGTGAAGATCGCCGAGGATTACGCGATGCTTCAACACCTCGCCGAGGGGCGCGTCGATCTGATGATGGGTCGCGGAAACACCGCGCCTGTGTACCCGTGGTTCGGCAAGGACATTCGCGCCGGTATCCCGTTGGCGCTCGAGAACTATCAACTTCTTCGCCGGCTCTGGGACGAGGAGGTCGTGAACTGGCAAGGGGAGTACCGCACTCCACTCCAGGGATTCACGTCCACACCGCGCCCGCTGGACGGCGTCGCGCCGTTCGTGTGGCACGGCTCGATCCGCAGCCCCGAGATCGCGGAGATCGCGGCGTATCACGGCGACGGATTCTTCGCGAACAACATCTTCTGGCCGAAAGAGCACTACATCGAGCTGATCAATCTTTACCGCCGGCGTTACGAGCATTACGGCCACGGGTCCGCGGATCAGGCGATCGTCGGTCTCGGTGGCCAGGTCTTCATGCGCAAGAACAGTCAGGACGCGGTCAAGGAATTCCGTCCGTATTTCGACAATGCTCCGGTGTACGGCCACGGGCCCTCACTCGAAGAGTTCACCGAGCAGACGCCGCTGACCGTCGGTTCCCCTGAACAGGTCATCGAGAAGACGTTGGCGTTTGCCGATTTCTTCGGTGACTACCAGCGCCAGCTGTTCCTGATGGATCACGCCGGACTGCCGCTGAAGACGGTGCTCGAGCAGCTCGATCTGCTCGGTGAGGAAGTTGTTCCGGTTCTGCGCCGTGAGTTCGCGGCCAGGCGGCCAGCACATGTGCCGGACAACCCGCCCACTCACGCGTCGATGAAGGCAACTCGTGAGGCAAGCAGTGTCACTGCCTGACGAGCAACCGCCTGAGGTTCCGGTCAGCACCACCGAACTCGCCACCGACGCCTGGGAAGCCTTGTTTCGCGCCCAGGTGTCGGTGCTGCGGCGGCTCTCTGCCGACGACGTCTGGGATCAGGTGTCGATGCGCGAGTACGACGTGCTGTTCACGCTGAGTCTTGCGCCGAGTAGTTCCCTTCGCCTGCATGACCTGAATCGGGAGATATTGCTGAGCCAGCCTTCGCTCAGTCGCCTGGTGGAACGGTTGGAGGGCGAAGGTCTGGTAACGAGAAGTGTTGATCCACAGGATCGCCGCGGGACGATCGTGCAACTCACCGAAACGGGTGCAGCGCTGCAGAAATCAGTGGGTCGCCGTCATGCCGCGAGCATCCGCCGCCACGTCGGACCGGCCCTGGACGCGGATGAACTTCGACTGTTGGCCGAATTGTGCACGCGTCTGCGTCTCGCGCAGTCATGACTGGAGGCAGGATGGACGATATGAGTAACCTCGAAGCGCAGCCCGTCGAGCAGGAATGCGAAGGCCATCCGGCGGAGAGCGAGATTCAGATCCTCACCCCGCGCGACGTACCGCTCGGTGGCCCGCGGGCCATGCGAGTGCGACGCACCCTCCCGCAACGCGAGCGTTCGCTGATCGGGGGATGGTGTTTTGCAGATCATTACGGTCCGGATGACGTCGGCTCAGGACCGGGCATGCATGTGCCGCCGCATCCGCATACCGGTTTGCAGACGGTGAGTTGGCTGTTCACCGGAGAGATCGAGCACCGTGACAGCATCGGTTCCCATGCGATGGTGCGGCCGGGTGAACTGAATCTGATGACGGCCGGGAGTGGGATCGCGCACTCCGAGGTGTCGACGCCGAATACGAAGGTTCTGCACGGGATGCAGTTGTGGGTGGCGCTGCCGGATGCGGCGCGCGATACCGCACCCGCGTTCGTTCACTATCGACCGGAGCCGGTGACCACCGATGGTGTCACGCTCAGTGTGTTCCTCGGTTCGCTCGCCGGTGAAACGTCTCCGGTGTCTACCTTCACCGAATTACTCGGTGCCGAGGTGATTCTCGATCCTGGGGCCGAGATCGCCCTCGATGTCGATCGTTCACATGAGCACGGCGTGATCGTCGATCAAGGATCGGTTGTTCTGCGTGGTACCACTGTCGGCTGGGCCGAGTTGGGTTATCAAGCACCGGGTTTCGGAAAACTGACTTTGCGCAATCCGGGATCCGAACCGGCTCGACTGCTACTTCTCGGCGGGAAACCGTTGGGCGAGCAGGTCATCATGTGGTGGAACTTCATGGGCCGTACACACGCAGAGATCGTCGAGTATCGACGCAAGTGGCAGGCCGAGCTTGCCTCCGGATTCGACGGCAGCGTCCCGGACCGGCGTTTCGGCGTCGTGCCGGGATACGACGGTCCGGCGCTCCCGGCACCCGAGTTGCCGAACAGTACGTTGCGGCCCCGAGCCTAGTCGTTGCTCTTGCTGCTACCGGCCGCGAGCGTCGTTTCGATCAGGCTTGTTCGATGTCCTGGTGAGCCTTCGCGAGCATGATGTAGCCGGCGCCGTTGGCGGTGATACCGGCCTTTTCGCCTTCGGAGAGTTCACGTTTGACCTTGGCGGGCACGCCGGCGACCAGTGATCCAGGCGGGATTTGCATCCCCTGAGACACGACGGCGCCGGCTGCAATCAGTGACCCCGAGCCGATGTGTGCGCCGTTGAGCACCACGGCACCCATGCCGACGAGAACGTCGTCTTCGACGGTGCACCCGTGCAGCACTGCGTTGTGGCCGACCGAGATTCGTTCGCCCAGCACTGCGGGGAACGTCGGGTCGGCGTGCACGGTGCAGTTGTCCTGAATGTTGGTGTCAGCGCCGATGGAGATCGATTCTGCGTCGCCGCGGATAACCGCGCCGTACCAGATGCTGGCTCCCGCAGCGATGGTCACCGCGCCGACAACGGTGGCGTTGGGTGCGATGAACGCACTTTCGTCGATCTGCGGGGTGTTACCGAGAACGGTGGCGATGATCGGGTTGGTCATGGTTCTCCTGTGCGTTGGAATGACGTGCTCTGACGGTACCTGGACTACTTCGCTGTGGGTTTTCGATTCATGACGACTGTGCCGACGCCCGCGGCCACCACCAGTGCGATGGCCACGAGTGTGAACGCGTCGAGCGTTTGCCCGATCACGAGGACTCCGGCCAGTGCGGCCGCTGCGGGTTCGAGGGCGATGAGGACGGCAAAGACTTTCTTGGCTAGAGAGCGCAGCGCCCACATTTCCAAGCTGTACGGGATGACGGACGAGAGGACGGCGACGGCTGCGCCTGCGGCGAGCATCGTCGGATCCAGCAGTTCACTTCCGCCCGAGACGACGCCGAAGGGCAGCGTCAATACGGCCGCGACGATGCTTGCGCCTGCCAACCCGTCGGCGCTCGGGAGCGTCGCGGCCAGGTGGGAACCGGCCACGATGTATCCGGCCCACGCAGTAGCGGCGATCAACGCGAACATCACCCCGATCGGGTCCAAACCGGATTCGCCGTGATCGCCCAACCCGAGCAGCAACACTCCGCCGAAGGCGAGCAGCACCCATGCTCCGTCGGCCCACCGACGAGACAGAACTGCGGCCAGGGTGAGCGGTCCGAGGAACTCGATGGTGACGGCCGTTCCGATGGGCACTGTGTCGAGGGCGAGGTAGAAGGCGCCGTTCATCACGGCGAGGGCGATGCCCAGCGCGAAGATGCCTTTGCGCTGCCGGTTCGACCATCTGCTCCATCGCGGGCGGACGATGACGCCGAGGATGATCGCGGCGATCGTCAGCCGCAGCGTCGTGGCTCCGGCCGGCCCGATCTGCGAGAACAGTGTCGTCGCGAATGCCGCTCCGAACTGGAGCGACAGTATCGACGTGAGGACTGCTCCGACCGGCAGTAGCTGACTGCCGGCCTTCATTCTCCGGTGAACTCGGGACTTCGACGCTCGAGCATCGCGGCGACGGCTTCGTGGTGATCTCGGGTGTGGTGGGCGATCGACTGCATGGCGGCCGAGAGTTCGAGCAAGCTCTCGAGGCTCTGGTGCTGGCCCTCGCGGAGGAGCTTTTTGGTCATGCGGAGTACCTGCGGGGGATTGGCGGCTACTCGAGCTGCCAAAGCGTGCGCAGCGGAAAGCAATTCCTCGGGCTCGGTCACCTGCGAGACCAGACCCCAGTCGAGTGCCTTCGCAGCATCGATCGGTTCACCGGTGAACGCCATCTCGGCCGCGCGGGCGTTGCCGATCGCGCGGGGGAGCAGCCACGCTCCGCCGTCGCCGGGAATGAGTCCTACCTTGACGAAACTCTCGGCGAAGACTGCGGCGGTCGAGGCGATGCGGAGGTCGCACATGAGTGAGAGGTCGCAGCCCGCTCCGATGGCCGGGCCGTTGACCGCCGCGATGGTCGGCACCTCACACGTGTACAGCGCGAGCGGGATGCGTTGGATGCCGTGCCGGTAGCCCTGGCGGATCTCGCCGGGTGCGCCACCGAACATGCCCTCCTTGTCTCGCATGTGCTTGACGTTGCCGCCGGAGGAGAAGGCCGATCCGGCCCCCGTCAGAATGACCGTGCGCACACTCTGATCTCGGTTGACCGCGGTGACTGCGTCTTCGAGGGCCTCGATCATGTCGATCTCGGAGATCGCATTGCGGGTGTCCGGGCGATTGAGGGTCCACGTGACCACATCGCCGGTTCGCGAGATCAGTACGGCGTCGCTCATGGGTGCTCCTGGTTGTCGATGGCAGTTGAGCTCAGTCTCTCACCACAGGATTTCGCAATAACAATCATTCGTGCTTGATTTTTATGGATGTGAGTGTGATGCTGGTCGCATGGCCGAACTTCAGACGTTCATCGATGACTTGCGGGCCGAAGGCGAGAGCCTCGACGCCCTGGTTGCGGATCTGCCCGAGGAGAAATGGGCGACAATGACGCCTGCGGAAGGGTGGACCATCGCACATCAGATCGGGCACCTGCACTGGACGGACAGTGCAGCGATCCTGGCGATCACCGACCCGGACGGGTTCGCGGAGCAGTTGAAGGCGGCGTTCGTGAACCCGGCAGGGTTTGTCGACGACGGTGCTGCCGAACAGGCGGCCCGCCAGCCGGCGGAGTTGCTCGCCGATTGGCGAGCGGGGCGCACCGCTCTCGTCGAGGCGCTCACCGCCGCCCCGGCCGGAACCAAGTTCCCCTGGTACGGCCCGCCCATGGGCGGTGTCTCCATGGCTACCGCGCGACTGATGGAGACGTGGGCGCACGGGCAGGACGTTGCCGACGCACTCGGCGTCGAACGCGCTCCGACGGCGCGCATCAAGAACATCGCTCACCTGGGTGTGCGGACGCGAAACTTCGCGTACTCGGTCAACGAGAAGACGCCGCCCGCCG
>NZ_LVCT01000612.1:0-11652 GCF_001647205.1 Rhodococcus sp. EPR-134 | reverse complement strand
AGCGTCGTCAACCGGATCATCACCGACCTGGCAGTGCTGGACGTCACCGCGGACGGGCTGCAGCTTGTGGAGCTGGCTCCAGGGGTCAGCAGCGAGCACCTGAAGAGTGTGACTGGTGTGGGCTTTTCCTGAAGCTTCGTACCGTAAATCGAAGAACGCGCCGACCGCTGGTCGGCGCGTTCTTTCGTCGGTCTGTCGGCGAGTACCGATAGTCTCGATCAGCGACTGTCGAATCTTGTTCGAGCTCAGACACCCAGTACCCGGCGGCCCTGTAAATTGTCCGAGGTGACTGATGTGGATTGGGGTGTAGATCGTCGGTTGCAATTGATTGTCCCAGGGGGAGAGGTGTCGCGCGCCGCGTCTGAACGGTGCGTTTCGGCAATGCGATCGGGGGGTAGATGAGCTGGGCGATTTGTAACGAATTGCAACAAAACCGTCGATACACCGGGGTATGGATTTCTCTTGTCACCTATGTATCGGAGACAATGGGTGGTTCTGGCTCGTCGAGGTTGGATGAGGTCGGTAGCTGCTGCGAATCGGACGTTCGGCTCGCACGGGTGCGCAATGGTGTGGAAGAGAGGCTGTGGGCGTGAATTCGCTGGGTAACGGAGAACTGGGGAGCGGCAAGCCGGAGGTCGGCAGCTCGCCGGAAGACGTTCAGCGATCCGACGCATTCCCGCTTTCCGCGGCCCAGCTCGGTATGTGGTTCGCGCAACACCTCGATCCCGCCGTTCCGGTCAACATCGCTCAGTACGTCGAACTCCGTGGTGCTCTGGAACTTGACGCCCTTCGGCAGGCCTGCGCAGACGCCGGTCGCGAAATCGGGTCGGCCTTCGTCCGGATCTTCGAGATCGACGCCCAGCCTTACCAGATCATCGACCCCGCACTCGATGATTCGGTCGGTTACGTCGACCTTCGTAGTGAAGACGACTCGCACGACGCTGCCATGCGGTGGATGCGAGCAGATCGCAGCCGGCCGATCGACATGCTCACGGACCGCTTGATCTCTGCCACGATCCTGCGGCTCGGCGAGAATCGCTACTACTGGTACACACGGGTCCATCACACAATTCTCGACGGTTTCGGTGCGTCGACGTTCGTCACTCGTGTGGCGGAGCTGTACTCGGCGCGCGTGGAGGGCCGGGATCCGGAGCCGAGTGAGGCCTCCGATCTCCGGAACGTCTACGAGGTGGACAACAAGTACCGCCAGTCGAGTCGTTTCGAAACCGATCGCAAGTACTGGGCAGACAAGATCGAGAATCTCGACGAGATCTCGAGCCTCGCGGGTCGAAGTGCCGCGCCGGCTCCAGTCAGTCGGATCGACAGTGCAGCGCTGTCCAACCACGTCGAGGCTCTGCTCGGGCGGTTCCTCGAGCGCATCGAGAAGACCACTGTTGCCGGCACTGTCGTCGCGGCGTTTGCGGCGTACCTCGCTCAGATGACCGGACGAGAGGACGTGTCGCTGAGTCTGCCCGTTTCCGGTCGAACAACAGCCGTGCTGCGTCGATCCGGAGGCATGGTCTCCAACGTCGTGCCGCTGCGCCTGACCGTCACCGCGGACACCACCGTCCAGGAGCTTCTGGACGATGTCAGGAACGAAATGTCCGGCGCACTGCGCCACCAGCGATACCGACACGAGGACATGGTTCGCGGCGGGGACGGGCCGGGCCGGGGCGGATTCTTCGGCCCCTGGATCAACATCATGATGTTTTCCACCGAGTTGGCGTTCGGGCCCCTCGTCGGCGAACTTCACATCTTGTCCACGGGTTTGATCGAAGACCTCGGTGTCAACCTGTATCAGAGCGTCGGCGATACCCGCACACACATCGACTTCGAGTCGAATCCCAATCTGTATGCGCCCGCGGACGCCCAGCGAAATCACTCGCGGTTCGTGGAGTTTCTCGAGAAGTTCGTCTCGGCCGAAACGAGCCGCAAGGTCTGGGATCTTCCTGTCGCAACCGACGAGGAGCGAAACAAGGTTGCCTTGTGGAACCGCACCGGCTTCCACGTTGCCTCGCAGACCATCACCGAAGCATTCGAGCGTCAGGTCGAGAGAACTCCCGATGCCACCGCTGTCGTTTTCGAAGGCGCCAGCCTCACGTACGCCGAATTCGACTCTCGCGCAAATGGTTTGGCTCGTCAACTCATCGCCATGGGTGTTGGGCCCGAATCGCTTGTAGGACTGTCGATCCGCAGGTCTTTGGACTTGATGGTCGGTCTGTACGCGATTGCCAAGGCCGGCGGAGCCTGGGTACCGGTGGATCCCGACCACCCAGCCGACCGCACCGCCTACATTCTCGAGTCGGCGCAGCCCACGTGTGTTGTGACCACTGCGCGGGACGACGTGGATCTGCCCTCGGGCACACGGGTCATCGAGATCGACACACTGGACTATGGGCAGCTCGACAGCAGACCGATCGTCAACGCGGATCGCCTGTCTCCCTTGCATTTCTCGAACACTGCGTACGTGATCTACACCTCGGGTTCGACCGGTCGACCCAAGGGTGTCGCGGTCACTCACGCGGCGATCAACAATCAGCTTCAGTGGATGAACGCCGAGTACGGGCTTTCGGCGTCGGACATTTACCTGCAGAAGACCGCTACGACATTCGACGTGTCGCTGTGGGGATTTTTCATGCCGTTGCAGGTCGGCGCCACGCTCGTCGTCGCGACTCCGGACGGTCATCGCGACCCGATCTACGTGGCGAACAAGATCGCGGAGCTCGGCGTCACGATCACCGACTTCGTGCCATCCATGCTCACGCTGTTCACGGCGAATGCACCTGCCGGATCTTGTGATTCGTTGCGCCACGTGTTTGTCATCGGCGAGGCGCTCCCGCCCGAGACGTCTTCCGCCTTCCGCGAACTCTGTGGAGCCGGACTGCACAACCTGTACGGTCCGACCGAAGCCGCGGTATCGGTCACGTACTACGAGGCCGTGGCCACGGATACTACTTCCGTGCCGATCGGTATGCCGCAGTGGAACACTCAGGCGCACGTACTGGACGGGCAACTTCGCCCGACCCCCATCGGGCAGCCGGGTGAGCTCTATCTCGCCGGCGTTCAACTCGCGCGCGGATACGTTGGTCGACCGGACCTGAGCTCGGATCGGTTCGTAGCCAATCCGTACGGCACGGCCGGTGAGCGTATGTACCGGACCGGCGACCTCGTTCGTCGCCGTGAGGACGGAAATCTCGACTACATCGGGCGTACAGACTTCCAGGTGAAGTTCCGCGGGCAGCGCATCGAACTCGGCGAGATCGAGACCGTCCTTCTGGCGCACCCCGACGTTTCGCAGGCTGTCGTTTTGGTGACCGTCACCCCGACCGGTGATCAATTGGTCGGCTACGTCGTGCCGGGTCCAGGCCGAAACATCGATGCTGCGGTGCTCAGTGAGTTCGCCGGCCGAAGCCTCCCGTCGTACATGGTTCCGGCCGCGTTGATGGTGCTCGATGCGTTGCCGCTCAACACGAGTGGCAAATTGGATCGTGCCGGGTTGCCCGAGCCGGTGTTCGCGAGTGCGAAGCAGTACCGCGAGCCCCGCACCGAAATCGAACGCATCGTGGCGGACGTGTTTGCCGACGTTCTCGGTGTCGAGCGCGTCGGTATCGATGACGACTTCTTCGAGCTCGGTGGAAACTCTCTGGTTGCAACACAATTGGTGACGCGAGTGGGTTCGGCATTGGGAGTGCAACTCGGCGTTCGAGAGCTCTTCGAATCCACCACGGTCGCCACCCTGGCGGCCCGCGCCGAGTCGGTGGCGGGCAACGCCAGGCAGCTCACCCCGCTGATCGCCAAGCCTCGTCCCGAGGTCGTCCCGCTCTCGCTTGCGCAGCAGCGCATGTGGTTCATCAACCGTCTCGATCCGTCGACGCCCGCCTACAATCTTCCGTTCACGGTCCGGCTCACCGGTTCGGTGGACCCGTCCGCCCTGCATGCCGCGGTGATGGATCTTCTCGAGCGACACGAGTCCTTGCGGACGATCTACCCTGATGTCGACGGAACCGCGCAACAGCTGGTTCTGCCGGTCGACCGGGCCGCGGTGGAGTTGAATCCGGTCAAGATTCGGAATTCGCATCTCGACGCGGCGCTGTTCGACGTGGCGTCTCGCGGCTTCGACGTGACGCTCGAAATCCCGGTACGGGTTGCCCTCTTCGAGGTGTCTCCGACGGACTACGTCCTGGTGATGGTTCTCCATCACATCGCTGCAGACGGACTGTCGTTCCGTCCGCTCGCACGTGACCTTCTCGTCGCCTACTCGGCGCGAAGTGAGAAGTCTGCGCCGGCGTGGACGCCGCTGCCGATTCAGTACGCCGACTACGCCCTGTGGCAGCGCGAAGCACTGGGATCCGACGAAGACCCGCGCTCGGAGTCGTCTCGCCAGATCAACTTCTGGCGCCGGGCACTTGCCGATCTGCCGGATCAGTTGGATCTGCCGACCGACCGACCTCGTCCTGCCATCGCGTCCAATCACGGTGCCAAGCACCATTTTCAGATCAGCGAACGCACGACGCGCAAGTTGAACGAGTTGGCGCGCTCGAGGAGCGTCTCGCTGTTCATGGTGTTGCAGGCGGCATATGCAACGCTGTTGAGCCGGCTCAGTGGTACCTCCGACATCGCGATCGGTGCCCCGATCGGCGGGCGAGGCGATCAAGCGCTCAACGACGTGATCGGCATGTTCGTGAACACCCTGGTGCTTCGCACCGAGGTCGATCCGAACGAACGATTCGAAGAGTTGCTCGCTCGGGTAAGGGAATCGGGCTTGTCTGCCTACGGGCATGCCGATGTGCCGTTCGAGCGGTTGGTCGAAGTTCTGAGTCCGGCGCGTTCGCAGGCTCGACACCCGCTGTTCCAGGTTGCGCTCACTGCGGAGATCAGTGGACGACGCGAACTGGAATTCTCAGGTGTCAAAGCAGTTGCAGCTGAATTGGAAGTACCGGTCGCCAAATTCGATCTCGAGCTCATGGTGTCCGAGAATCCTGAAGGCAGCGAAGACTCGGACGTCTTGAGCGCCACCTTCACCTATGCCACGGACCTGTTCGATCCGGCCACGGTGAACACTTTCGCTACTCGGTTCGTGCGCATCCTCGATGCCGTGGCTACCCGACCTGAAACGATCGTCGGCGATATCGACCTGCTCTCACGCTCCGAGCGCACCGATCTGACGGTCGTAGCCGCGGATGACACGATGCCCCGGCAGAGTCTCGTCGACATCTTCCTGTCCGGCACGGCTGAGGCGGATTCGGTTGCTGTGCGCTTCGAGGGTCGATCGATCACCTATCGAGAGCTCGATGAGCAGTCGTCGAAGCTCGCACGGGTTCTGATCGGACGTGGCGCCGGCCCCGAGACCATTGTTGCTCTCGCCTTTCCTCGCTCGTACGAGATGGTCTGTGCAGTATGGGCGGTGGCGAAGTCAGGGGCGGCATACGTCCCAGTCGACCCGAGTTATCCGGAAGATCGTGTCCGGCACATGCTGGCCGATTCTTCGGCCGCGATGGGACTCACGTCGGGACAGTTCGTAGATCAGCTTCCTGCGGTCACAGAATGGTTGGTCCTTGACGGCCAGGCGCTGAACGGAGAACTGTCGGCGCAATCTTCAGCGCCGGTCACGGACGAGGACCGAATCGCTCCGATTCACAGTTCTCACGTTGCATATGTCATTTACACATCCGGTTCCACGGGAAAACCGAAGGGTGTCAGCGTCACTCACGGTGGACTCCGTGGGGTCAGAGACGCAGCACAGCGTCGCTACGAGGTAGAACAGTCCTCGCGCTTCCTCCATATCTGTTCACCGAGCTTCGACCCGTCGGTACTCGAATGGATGGTCGCCTTCTCCGCGGGTGCAACTTTGGTGATCGTTCCGTCGACAATTATCGGTGGACACGAGTTGTCGGATCTTCTTCATTCCGAGAAGGTCACACACGCGATCATCACTCCCGCAGTACTCGGGACCATGGAGCCGGCAGAGCTGCCTGAATTGCGAGTCGTCTCCGTCGGCGGTGACGTGACCACTCCCGAGTTGCTGGCGAAATGGGCCCCAGGGCGCGCCTACTTCAATGGGTATGGTCCGACCGAGACCACTATCATCTCGTCGTTCGGCGATCTCGCGATCGGCCGATCGATCGACATCGGGCGTCCCGTCGAGGGCATGTCGGCACTGGTACTCGACGAGCGTCTGCATCCTGTTCCAGTCGGTACCAGGGGAGAGCTCTACTTTGCGGGCGCTGCATTGGCTCGCGGCTACCATGAGCGGCGAGGCCTTTCTGCGGAACGGTTTGTCGCCAACCCGTATTCGCCGGATGGCGAGCGAATGTACCGGACCGGCGATGTCGTGCGCTGGACCGGCGGAGACGCGCGCGGTGACGCGGGGGTTCTCGAATACGTCGGCCGCAGTGACTTCCAAGTCAAGGTTCGCGGATTCCGTATCGAACTCGGTGAGATCGACGCAGTTCTGTCCTCGCACGAGTCTGTGCGCTTCGCGGTGACGGTCGGAAGCGAAGGCGCGGCGGGTGCCACAACCCTCGTTTCCTACGTCGAACTGGCTGACGGGTCGAGTTTCGATCGGGACGTGCTCGCCTCGTTCGTGGCGGAGGCTCTGCCGAGCTACATGGTTCCGTCCGTCATCATGGAACTCGCTGAGGTTCCGTTGACCCCGGTGGGCAAATTGGATCGCCGGGCTTTGCCGGAGCCTGTTTTCGAGGTCCGCGAGTTTCGTGCACCCACCACGCCGGTGGAAGAGATTGTCGCGCAGGTGATTGCGGATGTTCTCGGAGTGGAACGAGTCGGCCTCGACGACGACTTCTTTGAACTCGGTGGCAACTCCCTGGTGGCTACTCAGGTCACCTCCCGATTGGGGCGGGCGCTCGACACTACGGTGCCGGTGCGAACGCTGTTCGACGTTTCCACCGTCGAGGCGCTCGCCGCACACATCGAGTCGCACGTAGGTAGCGGCGGGCAGAAGGCGCTCGTCGCACAGGTGCGTCCCGCGGAAATTCCGTTGTCGCTGGCGCAGCAGCGCATGTGGTTCCTGAACCGCTTCGACACCGACTCAGCTGCTTACAACATCACTTTTGCTCTGCACCTGACTGGTCATCTCGATACTGCCGCGATGGAAATGGCGCTGGAGGACGTACTGGCCCGGCATGAGGTGCTCCGAACGGTATATCCGGACGGGGCTTCCGGACCGAAGCAGTCGATTCTGTCGCTCTCGGAGGCGTTCGGCGGGCTGACCGTGGAGTCGGTTTCGGATCAGGACGAGCTCGAAAGTCGAGTCGCTGCAATCGGATCCTCAGCGATCGACGTCACCGTCGACGTGCCGATCCGTGTCCGCCTGTTGACGGTCAGCGACACCGAGCACACCCTTGCGATCGTGGTTCATCACATCGCCGCTGACGGTTGGTCGATGGCGCCCCTGGCTCGCGATGTCATGATTGCCTACTCGGCACGCAAGGATGGGACCGCGCCGGCGTGGCAGCCGTTGACTGTGCAGTACGCCGACTATTCGTTGTGGCAGCGTGAGGTTCTGGGGTCGGAAGACGACTCGGAATCACTGATCTCGCAGCAGATCTCGTACTGGACCGAGACTCTGGCAGACCTACCGGATGTGATCGAGCTTCCGTCGGACCGGTCTCGGCCTGATGTGGCGTCGATGCGCGGCGAGCGATTCGCGTTCGAGATCTCCGGGGATGTGCACCGTCGATTGGACGCGCTGGCACGGGAGAACAACGCGACGCACTTCATGGCGTTGCACTCGGCGCTTGCCGTTCTGATGGCCCGACTGAGCGGAACCTCGGACATCGCCGTGGGCACTCCCGTTGCCGGTCGTGGCGACGAGGCGCTCGACGATCTCGTCGGCATGTTCGTCAACACGCTTGTTCTGCGGACCGAGGTCGACCCGGCCCAGGCATTCACGGATCTGCTGGCTGCGGCGAGTGATTCTGCGCTCGGAGCGTTCGCTCACTCGGACGTGCCCTTCGAGCGGTTGGTGGACGTCTTGGCTCCCGCCCGGTCGCAGGCCAGACATCCGCTGTTCCAGGTCGTGCTGTCCTTGCAGAATCTCGCGCAAACGGCATTGGAACTGCCGGGACTGGCGATCAAGGCCACCGAAATCGACACGACCACTGCCAAGTTCGACCTCGAACTCGCAGTAACCGAGTCGATCGGCGAAGACGGGATCCAGCAAGGGCTCTCGGCCGAATTCACGTTTGCTGCCGATCTGTTCGACGTTTCGACGGTCGAAGGGTTTGCTCGGCGTCTGGTTCGTATCCTCGAGACCGTCGTGTCGGTTCCTTCGATTGTCGTCGGTGACATCGATATTCTCGATGCGGCCGAGCGGGGTGTGCTGGCCGATGTTCATGGAGGTCAGTCGGTCTCGGGAACCCTGGTCGAGATTCTCACAGCGGCGGCCGCTGTGGATCCGTCGGCGGATGCGATTCGCTTCGACGGTCAGTCGATCAGCTACCACGAACTCGACGAGCGGTCGTCGCAACTCGCTCGTGTTCTGATTGCGAAGGGCGTCGGGCCGGAGGATCGGGTCGCGATCGCGATTCCGCGTTCGGCCGATTCGGTTCTCGCTCTGTGGGCAGTGGCGAAAACGGGTGCTGCGTTCGTACCAGTCGACCCGACGTATCCGGTTGACCGTATCGCCCATATGATCTCCGATTCCGGTGCGGTGCTGGGTCTTGCGCTCAGTGACGTCGAGGCAGGATTGCCGTCGGCGTTGACGTGGGTTGTTCTCGACGACGAGAAGACAGTGGCGGCGTGCGCGGCAGAATCCTGCGCGCCGGTGAGTGATTCGGATCGACGTAGTGCGATCGACGAGCGGCAGCCTGCGTACGTCATCTACACGTCCGGCACCACAGGTCTGCCCAAGGGCGTTGTGGTCACCAACGCCGGTGTGGCGAACTTCTGCGCCGAGCAGGTCGAGCGCTATGCGCTGACCGCGGATGCTCGGACGCTGCATTTCGCCTCGCCGAGTTTCGATGCGTCTGTCCTCGAGTTGCTGATGGCATTCGGCTCCGCGTCGACGATGGTGATTGCGCCGACGACGGTGTACGGCGGCGCGGAATTGGCCGAGATCTTGCGCTCGGAGGGCGTGACGCATGCGTTCGTGACGCCCGCTGCGCTGGCATCAGTGGATCCGAGCGGGCTCGACGCGTTGCGGGTGGTTGTCGTCGGTGGCGAAGCCAGTTCGCGTTCTCTCGTTGCCAAGTGGGCGGTGCCGCTTCCGGATGGCGGTGTGCGTGGATTCTTCAATGCGTACGGTCCGACGGAGTCGACAGTCGCCTCGAACATCAGCGATACGCTGACCGCGTTTGATCGTATGAACATCGGCGGCCCGATTCGGGGAATGGCCGCGCGGATCTTGGACGGCCGCTTGCAGCCCGTTCCGGTTGGTGTCGCAGGTGAGTTGTACGTGTCGGGTGTTCAGGTCGCACGTGGATACCTGGGACAGCCGGCATTGACAGCGGGTCGTTTTGTCGCAGACCCGTTCGGGGCGCCGGGAGAGCGGTTGTACCGCACGGGTGACGTGGTCCGGTGGATCGACGGTGGCGCAGTGGAGTACGTGGGCCGCAGTGACTTCCAGGTCAAGATCCGTGGGTTCCGTATCGAACTCGGCGAGATCGAGGCCGCGCTGACCCGTTGCGCGGGCGTTGCGCAAGCTGTTGCTCTCGTTCGTTCCGACGATCACTTCGGAGATCGTCTCGTTGCATACGTCGTGCCGCAGGCCGGCGCCGAGGTGGATCCCGCACAGGTCATCGAGTCGGTGTCGACGTTCCTGACCGGCTACATGGTCCCCGACTCGGTACTGGTACTCGATTCGATTCCGTTGACCACCGCGGGCAAGACGGACATCAAGGCTCTGCCCTCGCCCGTGTTCGAGTCCAAGGTGTACCAGGCGCCGATCACGACCGTCGAAGAGACTGTCGCGCAGGTGTTCTCCGAAGTTCTCGGAGTCGCACAGGTTGGCCGCGACGACGATTTCTTCGAACTCGGCGGCAACTCGTTGATCGCGACCCGTGTCGCCGCTCGGCTGGGAGAGGCGCTCGACACAAGCGTTCCGGTTCGTGCGCTCTTCGAAGCGTCGACCGTGCAGTCACTCGCCGTCCGGCTCGAGCTGCACGCCGGTTCGGGCGCCACCGCCCCACTGGTGCAGCAGCCCCGGCCAGCTCGGATCCCACTTTCGTTGGCGCAGCAGCGCATGTGGTTCCTGAACAGGTTCGAACCCGCGTCGGCAGTGAACAACGTCCCGGCGGCGATCAGGATTTCGGGCGCCCTCGATGTGGCAGCTCTTGACGCCGCCGTGATCGATGTCGTGGGCCGACACGAATCACTGCGAACTGTGTATCCAGACGTCGACGGCGTCGGCTATCAGGACGTCCTCGACGTCCAAGACGTTGTCGTCGACCTCAGCCCCGTGTCGATCACGGAAGATCGCCTGGCTGCGGGCGTCGCCGAGCTGGCGACAGTCGGCTTCGACGTGACGTCCGAAGTCCCGTTGCGCGCCAAGCTCTTCAAAGTCGGCGACAGCGAATACGTCCTGGTGTTCGTCGTGCATCACATCTCGACCGACGGTTTCTCGATGGGTCCGTTGACCCGTGACGTGATGGTTGCCTACGAAGCACGTACACGAGCGTCGGTGCCGGCTTGGACGCCGTTGCCGGTGCAGTACGCCGATTACTCGTTGTGGCAGCGTGAGGTTCTCGGGTCCGAGGACGATCCGCGGTCCGTGATCGCGAAGCAGATTGCGTTCTGGTCGGATGCGTTGGCTGATCTTCCGGAGCAGTTGGATCTGCCTGGTGATCGTCCGCGTCCCGAGGTCGCTTCAGGGCGCGGAGCCGAGGTCGAGTTCGATATCGACGCCACCCTGCACGAAGCTGTCAATTCGATTGCGCACAGCAGTAACTCGACACCGTTCATGGTTGTTCACGCAGCGCTCGCCGTCGTACTTTCTCGTTTGTCCGCAACGACCGACATCGCGATCGGTACACCGATCGCGGGTCGCGGTGAGGCGCAGCTCGACGATCTGATCGGTATGTTCGTCAACACTTTGGTGTTGCGCACCGAGGTTGATCCGTCGATGTCGTTCACGGATCTGTTGGCTTCGGCGCGTGAGGTGGATTTGCAGGCGTTCGCGCATGCGGATGTTCCGTTCGAGCGTGTGGTGGAGGTTCTCGATCCGGTTCGTTCGCAGGCTCGTCATCCGTTGTTCCAGGTGGCGTTGACGTTCCAGAACCACGAACAGACAACGCTCGAACTGGGCGACCTCGAAGTGTCGATCGAAAGTGCCGATCTTGCGCTGGCGAAATTCGACCTCCAGTTGACCCTGACCGAACGAACCGACGAGGCCGGCGCACCCGCCGGAATGTCCGCCTCTTTGACGTATGCGACGGATCTGTTCGACGAGTCGACCGTTGTGGAATTCGGTGATCGGCTGGTAAGGACCTTCCGTGCGGTGACTGCTGATCCCACCGTAGCGGTGGGTGACGTTGACATCTTGGTCGATGGAGAACGAAACCTGCTGTCCCGCTTCAGTGCCGGCCAGATCGATCATGGTGTGGATTCGACGTTGTCGGCGTGGTTCGATGATGCTGCTGCGCGGTTTGGTGATCGGGTTGCGGTGCGGTTCGGTGGCGAGTCGTTGTCGTATGG
>NZ_LVCT01000611.1:0-6528 GCF_001647205.1 Rhodococcus sp. EPR-134 | reverse complement strand
CACCACCCCACCACACACCAACCCCCCACCACCCACACCAGCAAACCGCCCATCCAACACATCCACCAACGTCAAACCCCCCACCACAACCCCCACACCATCCCAACCACCCACCACCAACCCACGCTCACCGGCGACAAACACGTCGACCTCACCGACCGGTGTATCCGCGTTCGCTGCGAAGGCGGCAAGAATCCGCGACATTCGCTGTGCAATGGTGTCGACCGCGGCGCGGTCGAATGCCGCCGGCTGGTACCGCAGGCTGACCTGCAGCGTCGGTTCCGCGACCGACAGCACGGTGAGCGGGTAATGCGTGGCGTCGCGGGCATTCACAGCGGTGACGCGCATACCGGCAATGTCGGTGTTCCCGCCCATCCCCGAGGTATCGATCGGATACGACTCGAAGACCGACAGTGTGTCGAACAAATTGCCTGTCCCTACGACAGATTGAATCGCGCCGAGTCCGACATAGTGATGATCGAGCAGAGCTGTCTGCTCGCTTTGCAGTCGAGCGAGCAGCTGCGTACACGTCTCGTCCGGATCCAGTTGCACTCGGACAGGCAACGTGTTGATCAGCAGCCCCATCATGTTTTCCACACCAGACAACTCGGGTGAGCGGCCCGAAACCGTGACGCCGAAGACTACGTCGTCACGGGAAAGCATCCGAGACAGTAGGACACCCCACGCCGCCTGGATCACCGTGTTCATCGTGATCCCGCTCCGTTGGACCAGCGCACCGAGTCCGTCGCGCACCGAATCGGGTAGATCGACGGCAACCTCTTCGGGCACCAGCTGCTCCGCGATCGGCGTCGAAGGCGCCAACAACGTCGGCTCGTCGACGCCTTCCAAGGCGTCCTCCCACGCCGCGAGCGAGGTCTCCATATCGCGGTGCATCAACCATTCCAGATAGGCGCGGTAGGAGGGAGTCTCGGGAAGATCGGCCGGGGCCCTCTCGACCGGGAGACCGTCGGCCGCGTATCGCATCAACAGTTCGCGAACCAGCAACGGTATCGACCAGCCGTCGAGAACGATGTGATGGTTCGTCACCACCAACACGCACCTCGTCGGCGAGGTTCGCAGCAGCGTCAGCCGAAGCAGTGGCGGCGAAGCGAGGTCGAAGGGTGCACTGCGGTCCTCGTCGAGGCGGCGCTCCAGATCTGCGTCGGTTGCCGATCCGCGATCACTCAGGTCGACCTCGGTCCAGGGAATCACTGCATCGTCGACAATCAACTGCACCGGTAGGCCGTTCACGTCGTAGAGAAACGCTGCACACAGATTCGGGTGGTTTGCGAGTAGTCCGGCAGCAGCGCCGCGCAAACGCTCGGAATCAACCGCTCCTTCGAGCTCGACGCACAACTGCGCTGTGTAGACGTCCGTCGACGTGGCCGCCAGTGAGGCATGGAACATCAGCCCGGCCTGAAGGGGCGACACCGACCAGACATCTTGCAATCCGGGGAAGTCGTTCTCCCAGCGTTCGATCTGTTGTTGGTCGACCGAGACGAGGGGAATGTCCGACGGCGTCAGACCGCCCGCATCAGGTCGCGACGCGTGCGCGGTGAGTCCGTCGAGCGCACGACGCCACAGTTCCGCGAACTCCGCGATGTCAGACCTGTCGAGCACTCCGCGGGGAAAGGTGAAAGATGCTGTCAGGCAGGGCCCGTCGACATGGTCCTCAACCGCCGCGTTGATGTCGATCACGGACGCCACAGGCATGGACGGGTTCTGGGTTCCGCCGAGCCTTCGATTGCCCTCCACCGGCAGCCAGTCCTGTGTTCCGTCAGAGGAGCTGATCCGGCCCAGATAGTTGAAACTGATCTGAGGAGAACGGAATCGGCCGAGTGAGTCGCTCTCGCCCGACAGGTACCGCAACATCCCGAATCCGATTCCATGATCGGGGATCGCACGCACGTACTCTTTGACAGCTTTGAGAGCCCGCCCGGCGTCGGCGCCACCTGCCAGTGCGTCGTCGACGTCGATTGCGCCAAGTTCCACGCGCACCGGGTAGAGCGTGGTGAACCAACCAACGGTGCGAGCGAGGTCTGCACCAGGAACCGCTCCTTCCTCGCGCCCGTGTCCTTCGAGCGTGATCAGGGCGGCAGCGGTATCCATACCGCGGCGTCGTCGCCACTCGATCGAGGCCAACGCAACAGCGGTGACGAGTCCGTCGTTCACGCCCGCGTGGAATGCCGCAGGAACCGTGGTGAGAAGGTTCCTGGTCGCCGAAGGCGAGATGTCCACTGTAACGGTGTCGACCGTGTCGTCGACGTCGATCGTGGGATCGAGTGGGCGCGAACCGATCAACGGGTCATCGCCGTCCAGGATCGTTTTCCATATGTCCAGTTCGACGCTCCGGTCGCCCACGTGCTCGACAAGCCCATGCGCCCATCGCCGGAACGACGTTCCGATCTGTGACAGTTCGGGCGTGACACCGGCCTGGAGTTGTGCTGTCACCGACGCCAGGTCGGTGACCAGAATGCGCCACGAGACGCCGTCGACAACCAGGTGATGAATCACCACAAGTAGTCGGCCCCGCCCGGTCGACACGTCAGGTTTGTCGGCCAGGTCGAACCAGATCACGCGCACCATGTCAGCCGTGGCGGGATCCAAGCTGTCGGCCACGGCCTCGAGTTCTCCCGACGCCAAGGCCCTGAAACCTTCGTCGTCCACCGAATCGACAGCTACGCGGTGGATCAGTCCTTCGGCCGAGATCGAGCCGGGTGGTAAGACTTCCATGACCCGGTCACTCTCAACCAAGCGAGCTCGAAGCATTCCGTGGCGGTCCAGCAACACCTGGAGACCACGGACAAGGAGGTCCTGGGTGAGATCAGCGGGAGCTGTCAGCAAGAGCGCCTGGGAGAACCGTTTCACTCCGCCGCCACGCAGCCCGCCACTGCTGCGGTCGAGCATCCACTGCGCCACCGGGCTCAGTGGAACAGTTCCGACAGCGGATCCCGGTAGCTCCGCGAGTACATCAGGCCTGTCCTGCTCAAGGTGCGCCGACTCGGCAAGCGCGGCGACGGATTTGTGGTCGAAAACATCTCGGGGTGAGATGATCACACCCGCATCGCGAGCGCGGGCCACCAATTGGATGGACATGATGCTGTCGCCACCGAGCTCGAAGAACGAATCATGCACTCCTACCGCGTCGAGACCGAGAACCTGCGCGAACAGAGCGGCAAGAAGATTCTCGGTTTCCGTTCGCGGTGGCCGGTCGGGTGTGGCGGCGGACGAGAAATCGGGTGTGGGAAGCGCTGCGCGGTCGAGTTTTCCGTGAACCGTCAGCGGAACGGCGTCGAGCACCACCACCGCCGCCGGCACCATGTACGACGGCAGGCGCTTGCCTGCATGGGCGAGGACGTCTCGCGGATCGACACTCGCTCCGCGATCGGGAACCACGTAGCCGATCAACCGATCCCTGCCGTCGCCGTTCCAGACGGCCGTCACCGCCTGGGCCACGCGCGGGTGCGTCTGCAGTGCCACCTCGACTTCCCCGAGTTCGATGCGGAACCCACGGACTTTGACTTGGGCATCGGTGCGCCCGAGATACTCCAGCCGTCGGTCGGGCGTCCACCGCACGCGATCGCCCGTGCGATAGATCCGCGTTCCCGGCGCACCGAAGGGATCTGCGACAAACTGCGTGGCGGTCAACGGGTATCGCCGGTGATAGCCGCGAGCGAGAGCCGGCCCGGCAAGATACAACTCCCCCGCGACACCTACCGGTACCGCTCGCAGACGCGAGTCCAGCACTACCTCGCTGAATCCGCGAGTAGGTGTGCCGATAGTGACCGGGTCGTTCGGAGCCAGTGCCGCACTGATGCTCGACACGACAGTTGCCTCGGTAGGACCGTAGGCGTTGAACATCTTTCTGCCCGGAGCCCAGCGGGCCACCAATTCCGGCGGACACGCTTCCCCACCTGTCACGACACAACCGACAGTGGTGAGACCGTCTGGGTCGACGGACGTTAAGGCCGCCGGAGTCACAAAACAATGGGTGACGCGCTCGCGCTCCAGTAACGCCGCCAGTTCCGACCCGCCGTAGACGGCCGGTGGCACGATCACCATCGTGGCTCCAGCACCAACGGCCATCACGAGCTCGAGAACCGACGCGTCGAAACTCGGCGAAGCGAAGTGCAGAGTTCTGGATCGGGTCGTGGCGGCGAAGGTCTCACGCTCCTGGAGCGCGAAGTCGCTCAACCCGCGATGTGTGACCGTCACGCCCTTGGGTGTTCCTGTCGACCCCGACGTGTAGATCAGATAGACCGGATTGTCGATGCGAATCGGTGCCTTCCGATCCGCGTCGGTGACTTTCGATGGCGAGTACGCCCGCAGCCGTTCCTCGAAACCGGCATCGTCGAGGACCAGCCACGGCACGAGGCCGGACAATGCCGCGTTGTGAGCTCGAGACGTTATCCCCCACCCTGCACCGGAGTCGCCCAGCATGTGCTCGATACGAGCAGCAGGATGTCCCGGGTCCACGGGAAGGAATGCCGCACCTGTCTTGGCAATGGACCACACCGCCAGAACGGACTCGATGGAGCGTGGGAGACACATCGCCACCACCGATTCGGGACCCACTCCGGATTCGATCAGCATGCGGGCCAATCGGTTCGACTGCGCGTCGAGTTCGAGATAGGTCACTTCACGTTCCTCGAACACCAGCGCAACGGCGCCGGGATCCTGGGCAGTCGCCATATCTGTTGCTGCAGTCAGCAAATCCGGAAGGGTCTGAACAGCGGCGGAAATCTCACCTCGCACGGGTACCAGTTCGGCTGACTCATAGGCGTCGAGGATCTCGATATCTCCGATCCGTGATTGCGGATCCGTGATAACGCGCTCGAGAATCCGTTGCAGGCGGTCGGCGAAGCCCGCTACCGTTTCCTCGTCGAAAATATCTGTGGCATATCCGAATTCGGCGCGAAGACCGTCCGATTCGCCGGCTGCGCCGGCGTTCTGCGTCACCGTCAACTGAAGATCGAAGTTGATGGTGTCGATCTCGACGCCCACGTCGGTCACCTGCAGGTCGGGGAGTTCGAGTGCAGGCCGTTCGATGTCTTGGAACTCCAACATGACTTGAAACAGGGGCGAGTACGCCGTCGAACGTGAAGGATTCACGATCTCGACGACTCTTTCGAACGGCACGTCCGCGTGAATGAAGGCGCTCAGATCTACGTTTCGGACCTGGTCGAGGAAGTCTCCGAAAGTTGCGCCGCGGTCCACTGCAGTGCGCAACACCAACGTGTTGACGAACATGCCCACCAGGTCGTCGAGTTCGCGCTCCCCACGCCCGGCGATGGGAGTTCCGACGGCTACGTCGTCCTCATCACTGAGCCTCGCCAGCAGCACTGCCAAGGCTGCGTGCACAACCATGAAGACCGTGGCGTTGTGTTTGCGCGACAGGGCAACCACACCGGCATGCACCTTCGGACCGAACACGAACCTGATCCGTCCGCGTCGAAGCGAACGCACATCAACACGCGGTCGATCGGTCGGAATGTCGAGAACCTCCGGTGCGCCCGCAAGATTCTCGGCCCAATAGCCGAGCTGTTTCGAGATCAGAGACCGAGAGTCCGATTCCGAGCCCAACCAACCACGTTGCCACAACGCGTAGTCGGCATACTGGATCCCGAGCGGCGCCCACTGCGGTGCCTCACCGTTCACACGGGAGGTGTATGCGCTCATGAGATCTCGGGCCAGCGGTACCGTGGAGAATCCGTCGGCGGCGATGTGGTGAATCACGATCACCAGGACATGCGAGTGGACCTGGTCGTCTCGCCGCAACAAGGTGGCGCGCATCGCGACCTGCTGCATGACGTCGAAACCATCCGAAACGATCTGCCGGCAACGCTCGCGCAGCTCTTCCTCTCCCTGCACAAGTATCGGTGCAAGATCCGATACCACCTGTGAGGTAGACATGATCACTTGACGCGGGCCGTCGTCAGTGAGAGGAAAAACAGTGCGCAAGGACTCGTGCCGCTCGACGACGTCGACAAATGCCGCGTGAAGTGCACTCAGATTCACTGTGCCGTCGAGCCTCAACGCGCACGCGACGTTGTAGGCGGCGGACTCGGGGTCGAACTGATTCGCAAACCACATTCGCTCCTGCGCCGGCGAAAGTGGGATATCCGTCGTCGTACCCCGCGGCCTCAACGCCGGCTTGGCCCCCTCTCCTCCGCGACACTGCGCCAACTCGGCCAGCGCTGCAACGGTAGAAGCATCGAAGACGTCGCGAATGTTGATCCGTTCGCCGAGAACAGAATTCACTCGCGCAACCAGCCTGGCCGCACTGAGAGAGTTCCCACCCAGGGCAAAAAAGTCGTCGTTCACGCCCACCGTCGACGTTCCCAGCAGATCATCGAAGATTGCGGCAACCGTCTCCTCGACCGGCGTTCGTGGCGCAACATACTGCAGCGGTTGAGGTTCGAAGTTGACGTCCGGGAGGGCTTTACGGTCCAACTTCCCATGCACCGTCACCGGAAACTCCCCCAACACCACCACCACCGACGGCACCATGAACCCCGGAAGAGACCT
>NZ_LVCT01000610.1:0-7511 GCF_001647205.1 Rhodococcus sp. EPR-134 | reverse complement strand
CAGAATGTTCACGAGTCATTCCTTCCGGCCTGCTACGACACGCTATGGGCTGCAATCCCGGTCACTTGCCGTGACACTCATATAAGTCGGAATGTTCACCCGCAGAATGCATGATCAGTGCCGAGTTCCTCGAGGACTACGGTTTCGAGGTCGTGGCACCGCACCATCGTTATCCGCGCCTTCGTCTCGAACTCAATCGAGATCACGAATGGAAAGTCGACGTCGAAGAAGCCCTCGACCGTCTACTGAAGGCCGCAGCTCTCGAAATGGTGGAGATCAGCGAACTCGCCAGAGTGTGAGCAGGTGCCGACCGCAGGACCTACGAAATGCGGTCGGCTACCGAAAGTTCTTCTGCGAGAAGCTCGGCGAAGGTGAAGGTGCCGGTCGGCTGATCGTCTTGACCCAGTAGGTACAGCCGCTTGACCGAGATCAAGATGGCTTCGGCGATGGTGTCACGCATCCGCGGATTCGTCAGTACCGCAACGTCGGACGCGTTGGACAGGTAGCCGAGATCGATCTGTACCGTCGGCATGTTGGTCAGGCGCAACAACTCCCACGTTCGACCGTGAGTTCTGCAGTCCCGCAACGGAGTTCGCGCAACAATCTCGCGCTGAACGAAACCGGTCAACACCTGCCCGATCATCGAGACCGAACCGTGCGAATTTCCGAAGTGGAAGCTCGCGACGCCGTTCGCCGACGGGCTCGAGTTGCTGTCGCAGCGCAGGGAGATCATCAGATCGGCGTCGAATGCGTTGGACGTCAGCGCGCGCTCGGCCTCGCTCGGATCGGCGTTGTGCGGGCGGGAGAGGAAGGTTTCCATCCCGGTTGCTGCCATCCGCCCCTCGAGGCGCATAGCCAGATCCCACAGGATGTCGGCTTCGGAGATGCCGTTGACGATGGTGCCGGTGGACGGACTACCGAGGCCTGGATCGATGACGATGCGCTTGCCGCCCAGCTGTGGGCCCTTGCGCCTCACCAGCTCCTCTTCGCTGATCGCGTGCGGCGATCCTCCGGTGACGCGGGTTCCCAGAAGTTCCAGCGAACGGAGTGTCTGCGGTCCGCAGATACCGTCGGCGGCAATCCCGATTTCACGCTGGAAAGACGAGAGAGATTCGTGGGTCTGCGGGCCGAAGAAACCGTCGACCCGACCTGCGTAGAAGCCCAGGTCCTGCAGTTTGGCCTGCAGAGCTGCGACGTCGTCGCCGTACAGCGGCGCAGAAAGCTGGTAAATCAACGTACGGGCGCCCAGGCGGTACGAGGCCTCGCGAAGTGACCGATAGGTGGCCGGGCCCACGATGCCGTCGACAAGGAGCCCACGCTGCTGCTGGAAGGCGCGAACGGCGCTGTCGAGTTGATGATCGAAGATGGCGTCGGGTGCAACCCAGTGGGCACCGTCGGCGCTTTCACGTCGAATACCGGAAGTTCCGTGATGGAGGTATCCCAGCTTCGTCAATGTGCCCCGAATCTCGGCGACGGCCGGGCCGTGATCGCCGTGTCGGAGTCTGTGCATGCGTGAAAGCCTCTCGGATCGGTTAACGAATTCGATCGATGTGCCTGGTCGTAGACCCGATCAGGCACATCGATCGATTATCTCAGAAATTCTGTGGATTGCGAGAATCCACGATGCTCATCCAGCCGTCAGAGAACGTCTGCGAGGTCCTTGAGCAGTGCGGCCTTGCCCTTGGCGCCGACGATCGTCTTGATCGGCTTGCCGTCCTTGAACAGGATCATCGTCGGGATCGACATGACCTGGAAATCGCGGGCGGCCGCCGGGTTGGCGTCGATGTCGAGCTTCGCGACGGTCAGCTTCTCGCTGTTCTCACCGGCGATCTCCTCGAGTACCGGGGCGACCATCTTGCACGGGCCGCACCAGGTTGCCCAGAAATCGACCAGAACGGGCTTGTCGCTGCCCAGGACGTCCTGCTTGAAGGAATCGTCGGTGATGGTGACGGTATTCGACACTGTTACTCCTCGAGGGTTGGGTTCGACAGCTTGATGAATCAGGGAGCGCCGACGACGTCGACCGTGTGGCCGGCTGCGTCGAGCGTGTTGGCGGTGATGTCGCCGCGGTCGGCCAGCCAGCGTTCGGCGTCGATTGCTGCGGAGCATCCGGTGCCGGCAGCGGTGATCGCCTGGCGGTACGTGTGATCGACCAGGTCACCGGCAGCGAAGACGCCGTCGACGGAGGTCGCGGTGGAACCGGGAGCGACGCGCACGTATCCGGCGTCGTCGAGATCGACCTGGCTCTTGACGAGCTCACTGCGCGGGTCGTGGCCGATGGCGACGAACATGCCGGTGATCTCGAGTGTGGAGGTCTCACCCGTGACGGTGTCACGAACGACGAGCCCGGTGACGCTGTTCTCGCCGAGGACCTCGACGGGCTCCGCGTTGGTCAGGAAGCGGATCTTCTCGTTGGCCTTGGCGCGCTCGAGCATGATCCGTGAGGCGCGGAATTCCTCGCGGCGGTGCACCAGGGTGACCGAGCGAGCGAAGCGGGTCAGGAAGGTTGCCTCTTCCATCGCGGAGTCGCCGCCGCCGACCACGACGATGTCCTGGTCACGGAAGAAGAAGCCGTCGCAGGTGGCGCAGGCGCTGACGCCGCGGCCGAGGAGGCGTTCTTCACCGGGAATGCCGAGGTAACGGGCTGCCGCGCCCATGGCGAGGATGATCGCGTGCGCGGCGTACGTTTCGCCGTTCGCGACGACCGTCTTGATCGGGCCGCTGAGATCGATCTCTTCGACGTCCTCGGTGCGGATGTCGGTATCGAAGCGAAGTGCCTGCTCACGCATCTGTTCCATCAGGTCGGGGCCCATGATTCCTTCGCGGAATCCGGGGAAGTTCTCGACCTCGGTGGTGGTCATGAGGGCGCCACCGAACTGGGTTCCCTCGAACAGCAGGGGCTGGAGCTCAGCGCGCGCGGTGTAGACACCAGCGGTGTATCCGGCCGGTCCGGAACCGACAATGATGACGTCATGGACCGCGGGCGTGTTTTCCAGCTGGGTGGTCATGCGAGCCTTCCAATAGTGAGTGCAGACCCTCCGCTTCTTGGAGAGCCGTACCGATCAACACCAGGATAAGGGGTGTTGTTCCCGCACTCCGCTGGAAAGTGGCTCACAGCCGGCAGCTCACAGCGCGGGACTCACGGGGCGGGGCGCGGTGCCTCCCGAACCACAAGCGCGTCCCGAACCACACAGCGCGTGCCGGTGTAGATGGTGGGCATGCACTTGTTGCAGTGGATACACAACCCCTCGTCGACGCTCTCGGCTTGGAATTTGTTGACCAGTTGTGGGTCCCTGAGGAGCGCACGCGCCATGGCGACGAATTCGAATCCTTCATCCAGTGCGTGCTCGATGGTGTCGACGCGGTTGATGCCGCCGAGCAGGATCAGTGGCATCCTCAGCGCCTGTCGGAACTGACGGGCGAAGGGCAGGAAGAAGCCCTCCTCGAACGGGTACGTCGGAAAGAGTTTGGGACCGTAGAACTTCAGCCCGTACCCGACGAGTTTGGGTTGGGAGGCGACAAACTCAGCTAGTGGGACCTCGCCGCGGAAGAAGTACATTCCGTTGAGAAGTGAACTGCCACCGGTCAATTGCATCGCGTCGAGGTGGCCGTCGGCTTCGAGGATCTGGGCGATCGGCAGGCTCTGGTCGAGCCACAGACCTTTCGGCACCCCATCGGACATGTTGAATTTCGCGGTGACCGCCACGCTGGATCCAGCGGCGCGTCGCACCGCTTCGACGACTCGACGCGGATACTCGGCGCGCTTGGCGACGCTGCCACCGTATCGATCGTGGCGCTTGTTCAGATTGGGGCTCATGAACGAACTGAGGAGGTAGTTGTGGCCGAGATGGACCTCGATGGCGTCGAATCCTGCGTCCACGGCGACGCGAGCGGTCCGTTCGAAGTCGGAGACGACACCGTCGAGTTCGGCGAGTGTCGCGCCCTTGACGAGGCCCATCGCGGGCGGACTCAGCCGGGTCGACGGCGCCAGAGTCTTCGTCTTGTTGGAGAGCGTGTTGGCGACCAGTCCCGCGTGGCCGATCTGCGCCGCAGCAAGTGCGCCTTCGGCGTGGACGGCGTCGGTCAGTCTGCGTAGTCCCGGCAGCGCGCGCTCGTCCATGACAAGGGTGTCGCGGTGGACTCGTCCACCTGGTGAGACGGCGCAGTAGGCGACAGTGGTCATCGCGGCCCCGCCGCGGGCCACCTCGGCGTGGAAGTTGATCAGATCGTCCGAGACCGCTCCCCGGGGCATGACGCCCTCGAACGTTGCAGCTTTGACGATGCGGTTGCGCAAGGTCAGAGGGCCGAGACGTGCGGGTTCGAATATCGACGGTGTGGGCGCTGTGGTCATTTTCAACTTCCTGCGGCGGCCTGATCTTTACGATGCCAGTGGACTCGTAACTACGACGATATAGCGCCTACTCCCAATCTGTCCGACAATTCGACACGATGAATGCCACAGGATCAGGTCGCCCACGAGACCCACGCATCGACGACACAGTCCTCGAGGTCACCCGAGCGATGCTCCTCGAGGTCGGTTGGGATCAACTCAGTCTCCGGGCGATCGCGGCACGGGCAGGAGTCAGCCGAGCCTCGATGTCGCGGCGATGGCCGTCGAAGGCACATCTTGTTCTCGGGTCGATCCTGGGGGCGACACCGGACCTGACACCGTTCGAGGGCACCGATCGCGACGGCTGGATCCGTTGGGTGGTGGAGGGAAGTGCTCAGCTCTTCTCCCGTCCCGAGGTTCGCGCCGCGTCGCCAGGATTGCTGGCGGCCCTGCGGGACCACGACGACCTGCGCAACGAATTGTGGCGCGGGTTCAGTGGACCGAGTACGCAACTGTTCCTTCAGAACGCCGAAGATCCTGAATCGGCACTGCTCGATGCCAAGGCCGTGCTGGTTCTGGCGGCCGGGGCAGCGATGTTTTCGAGTCTGATAGCGGTCGAGGACGATACAGATGCGCTACGCGAAAGAATCCTCGAGCTCTTACTCCCGGCGGCATCGCCGCGCTGACCGTCGACGTCAGCCGATGTTCTTGACCGACAACGTATTCGGATTCCCGTCGCTGCAGTTGATGCCGACAGTCAGTGCAGTGATCTGACGCGGCTGCGATCCCGTGAAGAGTAGGACTATCGCCGGCGCCCCGTCGATGCGAATCTCGCCGGAACCGAGCAAAGGCCGGCCCTCGTCGATGCCGTTGGCGCGTAGGCATCCGGCAAGTTTGGATGGATCATCCAGTGGTCCAAGGTTTTTGGATCCGACGAGTGAGAGCAGAGACGCCGAATCCGGATCGTCGACAGCAGACGTCGCCGGTGTGCTCGGTTGAGCGACAACACTTTCGGCGGGTTCGGAATCTCGGGTTCCGATAACAACGATCACGAAGGCCGCCAACACGGCTGCTGCGGCACCGAGAACCCACGCTTGTGGGCGCCGCCGGAACGGCACGACAGCTGCCTCAGCTGGCGGCTCCAGCTGTTCTGACTGTCGATCCAGTGCCGAATTGATTCGCTCGGCAAGCGAATTCGGAATCCGTTCGTGAGTGGCCTTGCTCGAGTTCAGTGTCGCGAGTGATGCCGTGACGCCGTCAAGGGCGGTGACAAATGCATGGGCGTCAGGATCTGCGTGTACCACCGGCCACAGAGCCGCACTGGTTTCGGAATCGAGAACCCCGGCGTGAAGATCTGCGAGTAGGTCTTCCGAAAACGGAGGCGCCGGAACGCGAACAGACGGATCTGTCATGAACCCTCCCTCGGCAGTCGGTGCGGACCCTTACAAGATAGGACGCGGCCGGTTCACGAATGGTTCCCGCCTTCGCGAAAGTCCTCCAACTGGGCGGCGAGACGCTTGCGCGCGCGGGCGCAGCGACTCTTCACGGTCCCTACGGGCACTCCCAACCTCTCGGCGGCCTCGGCTACCGGATACCCCTCGACATCGACGGCGACGACGGCAGCACGCTGCTCAGGCGGCAGCGATGCCAGTGCCTGTTCGACGGTCAGGCTCATGTCCACTGTCGCCGCATAGTCGCGGTGATCGCGGGGTTCCTCCGCGTTCTCCGAAGACAGAGAGAACGCCGCCCGTGATTTGTTGCGTCGGATCCGGTCGAGGCAGGCATTGACCACGCACGCGTTCTCGGGCGTTGGTGAGTATTGAGGCTTTACGAGCACTTCACGGACCTGCGAAAAGATGCGTTGTAAGCGTTGGTGAGTATGGGGGCGAAGTGAAACTACTGCGTACTCTCTGCGTACCGAACCAACCGTGGGCCTCATGCCCACGGTTGAATTTGAGAAGTCCTGCAAGGACCGCGCAAACCTGGTATCGGCTCAGCGTGGTAGTGATGCCGACTCTCCGCCTACTGGGCGGAGAGACCTTCAACATGAAGGTCACCTCGCCAGCCAAGCGCGCCGTGACTTTTCAGCCGATCGCCTGAACCTCTATTTGAGAGTGACCGTCCGCGAAGAGCTTGAAGAAAGTGGTCAAATTGACCACTTTTCAGTCTCCGCTTTGAGCTCGGAGAGTTGCCCGAAGCAACTCACCTCGTCCGATAACTCTGAGGGGACTTTGGTTTCGAAAGTCCCCACTCTCGGACAGCAAGTCCGGGAGTGGACGGGGGGTCAAATTTCTAGACCCTCCCTATGCACCCTCGATCGATCCGGCTGCCACCCGCTCCGCATACTAACGCTTCTCTCTCCACGCACTTTTTGGGCCGGAACTCGGCAAAAGACCAGGAAACGGGACTCGAACCGACCCTGTATCCCGTACCCGGTCAGCGGCGTAATGCGAAGCGCCCTTCCGTGTGGATCGATCGAGGGGGTATGGGGCAGGGGTGGATCATAGACACCCCTGGGTTGTCCTTGTAGGCACGAAAGAGCCCCGACCCTGGGATTGGGTCGGGGCTCTCGTTGGTGGTTGTTTAGCCGCCGGCGGTGATGTTGATCCTCGCGAATCCGAGGGGATGGGGGAACCCGAATCCGACACGCATCGTTGCTCGGATGGCGGTGCGGTCGCTGGTGTAGAACGCGCTGGCGTCCGTTGTCACCGAGGTGTCGTTGCGGATGGCGACGAAGCTGCGGGACTGCGGGATCGCCCAGACGGTGCCGGCAGGTACTGCGGGTGAGACGAGCAGCGGTACACCGAGGATTGTTCGTGCGGTCGGAGCGGTGGCGTCGAGCCCAAGCAGAGGCTCGTTGCTTCCGGTCTGCTTCTTCACCTTCGCGAGGAGTAGTGCATCGGCAGGGTTGGCGACGAAGTTCGTGATCACCACGCCTTTGGTCTCCGCGGCTGCGATGGCTTCAGCAAAGGGATCGGTGTTGGTCCAGGCTGCGCCAGCATTGATAGTGGTTGTGGTGATCGATGCCAGACCCTTGGCTGCGGGCGCTGCGAGGTTCCCGAAGTATGCGGTGTCGAGCTTCGTTTGGATGTCTCGAACCAATCCGTCGCCGACTACCTGGAGCGCGGCGGGGGAAGAGTCTGCAGCGAGCTCGTTGGAGATGACAACGAGGCCGGCGAGC
>NZ_LVCT01000609.1:0-6569 GCF_001647205.1 Rhodococcus sp. EPR-134 | reverse complement strand
GGTGTTCGAGAACGAAAGCGTGTACTTGATGTCCTGACCGGCAACAACATTCGAACCCGACACCGGATCAGAAGACTTCACCACAGCAATCTTCGGAGACAGAACCGGATGCTCCGTCGTCACCGGCGGAGGAGTGATCTCCGGACCCGTCGGCGGCTTCGCAGTACCGGTGACCTTGTTGTTGATCAGAACCCCGCCGGCAACACCGGCATTGATCTTCACCTGATAGGTCAGAACAACCGACTTACCAGCTTCCAATCCACCGGTCCAGGTGAGCGTGGTGCCCGACAGGGTCGGAGCAGCACCGTCGACACCGTCAACAGTCGCCTTCAGCGAACCGTCCACCAACGTCGCGTTGTCGAGAACCTTCGATAAATCATCAGTCAACACAACAGGATTGAGCGTCGTCTTACCGGTGTTCGTACCGGTCACCGTATACGTGATCGTCTGACCAGCATTGACGCCGGTACCCGACGCAGGATCCGCAGTCTTCGCGACAGTGAAACCGGGAACCGAGTGATTCGTCTCAACCGGCGGCGGAGTGATATCCGGACCGGTCGGCGGCTTCGCAGTACCCGTGACCTTGTTGTTCAAGACCGTACCCGCAGCGACACCGTCGTTGACCTTCACCTCGTAGGTCAGGACAACCGACTTGCCGGCTTCGAGAACGCCAGTCCACGAGATCGTCGTACCCGACAAAGTCGGAACAGCCACGGAAGCTCCGTCAATGGTCGCCTTCAGCGAACCAGGAACGACAGCAGCATTATTGAGGACCGCACCCAGATCGTCATTGATCTGTACCGGATCAAGCTTCGTCTTGCCGGTGTTGGTGCCGGTGACGGTGTACTTGATCGACTCGCCGGCCTGAACCGTCGAACCGGAGATCGGATCGGCAGTCTTCGCCAGCGTAAAGCCTGGAACCGAGTGATTCGTTTCCACCGGAGGAGGAGTGATGTCCGGACCGGTCGGCGGCTTCGCAGTACCGGTGACTTTGTTGTTCAGAACCGTTCCCGCGGCAACGCCGGCATTGACCTTCACCTGGTATGTCAGAACAACAGACTTACCGGCCGGGAGATTCGCGGACCACGACAAAGTGCTGCCCGAAAGAGTCGGAGCAGCAACAGGAGCACCGTCGATGGTCGCCTTCAGCGAGCCCGGAACGACAGCAGCATTGTTGAGAACCGCACTCAGATCATCGGTGATCGTCGCGGGAGTCAGGGCCGTCCTGCCGGTGTTGGCACCGGTGACGGTGTACGTAATGGTGTCGCCGGCCTGAACCGTCGAACCGGAAACCGGATCAGCCGTCTTGGTCAGCGTGAAACCAGGCATGGGATGCGTCGTGCAGAGATTGGTTGCAGGATCACATGTTGTGGGGGGAGTTGTAGTCCCCGGAACCAGATAGTTGTTCAGAACTTTGTTGCCGCCGTCTTTGACAGTGACGGTGTATGTGACTGTCCCCTTGCCGCCGGCCGGCAAGGTGCCGCCGACCTTGATCTTGTCGGCGCCGTTCAATGCGGCGGTGAGTCCGCCGGTTGCAGCACCGACCGCAACTGTTCCGTCATCAATGACGTCGGCGAGGTAGTCCGTGTAGTCGATCGTTGCCGGCGCAGTGCCCGGATTCTCGAAATTCAGAGTGTAGGTGATTGATTGGCCGATATTGACCGTCTCACCGGTAGGTGGTGACGACGACTTCTTCACGAGAACCGGGGTGTTCTTGACCTTGCAATACACGTTGTCACCCGGTGTAAGTGCTGCCTGCGCAACGTCACCGACCCTGAGGGCCTGGGTCACGCCGTTTACCTGGCAATCCCACGATGTCGCATAGTTCGCGGTCTTGGTCGCCGAGGTAGTTGGCTTCTCCCAGAACGTGACAGGGGTGGGCGTGGTATCTGCGAGGAGCGTCCGCCAGCCAGTCGATGCCGTCGTATCAGTCGCACCGGTCGTGGTGCTCTTGATCTCGGTTGCTGCAGCGGCGCCTGCATCAGCGTGGTGTCCGGTGCTCATGCCGATAGTGAAATCGTCACCGGGGGTGACGCGCGTGAGGTCCTTGTCGATCTTGACCTTCGACAGCAGCACACCGAACGCCAGGCCCTGACGCGAGGTCGCCTGAACGGTATTTCCGAAAGTGGCTGCGAAACTTGTCGGAGCAGTCGATGCAACGACCAGCGTTCCGGGCGTGCGCCCCTGTCCATTGACGTTGTTCCACGAATCGCATCGGACGGTATTGGCTGGCATACCCGTCAGCCCACCGTCACAGGCCCGAATTCCGGGGTAGGCAGGATCACTGTCGTCACCGACGGTACGTGCGATCTGCCGTAGAGGCTTGTCCGAATTGAAAGTGAGGAATTCACGGTCGTTCGTAGTATTGATATTCGCGTCTGTCGACTCGGCGTCGGCTGCTACAAGCCCGTAGTTGTTGACGGCGCCATTCGGCCCCGTCATCACGATGTTCTTCAGCGAGACTGTTCCACCGGACTGACCAGCGGTGGCTGAGGTTTGGTAGATCGCCGGCTTGATCGTCGTCGGCACACCCGTGTACGCGGAAGTTCCCAACGCTGCATAGTGCAACGTGGGAAATGCCTTCGTTTCGATCCCCTGGTGTGTCTTTCCCGCTACCGAGTCGGTGAGGAAAGCCTTGAAGTTGATCTTGTAACCGTCGGTGAGCTGGATTTCCATCGACTGCCCTGCCGCAGAAGCAGCCGTTGCCGCATCGAGCGTCGACATATCGATCCAGCAGATGTTCTGCGAGAACGGACCGGTGCCGGGGGCGCTGAATGCGCAGCCTTTTGCAAGCTGTTCATCCGGAAGAACAGCGGCGCGAGCCGGCGCCTGAGCCTGAACGGGGCCGCCGAGCGTCGCGGCCGGCTGCGCTGACGCAACCACTGCCGTCGCGCCGGAGATACCGAGAATCATCGCGATGGCGGTCCATACCACCGTCCACGCTCGCACCCAGGGCGGGAGCCCTGCGGTGAATATGGCCGACCTTGTCGGCGGTATGTCGTTAGGCATTTCTTACTCCCCAGGATGTGCCTGATCGATGTTCGATGGACGGAGATGCGAGAGCGCTGGCGCGAACTCCCGGTTGATCGGTTGGTTCGGGTCGATGCGCCTGTTTTCGGCTGATCGACCTCACACCGGACGCTGTTGCCGGTCCTGTCATTCGAGCTCCTCTTCGGAAACACCTGCGTGTTGGAAGAGCCGCCCTGAACAGGACCTTGGCCCTCGAAATCCGCGCAAATCGAGAGCAACCTTCCAGTTATCAGGAACAAGATAACAGATAACCGGGAGCTTGCCCATCGAAAGTCGGACAAAGCAGACCGATCGACGTTTTTGTTCGTAGATCGGACAAGCTTCGAGGAGCAGTGTTGTCCGAGCGGACAATTCAGCCCTCGGAGTGCGGCACCGCGGCGAACGCGATGACATTCAACGTTTCCGCTGACCAGATCGGGTGACGACCAACCTCGAGGAAGATATGGAATCTGGACAAATGCCCAATATGGATAAGGCCTGTTGGATGCGCCACAGACCCTCGAACGACGTTCGGAAACCCCGTCCTGCATGGAGTCCGATCACGCGTGCGAGCCCGTCGAAATTGATCGAATTGATCCAGACCACACTCAGCGACGGCTGCCGGTAACGAAGCATCCCGAGGCTCCGATAATTGGATTGCGAGGCACCAACTTCGCCCGAAACCGGGCGGCCGCCTTCGATTCAAACCCAACTTCAAGTCCGTTTTGTAGCTTTTCAGGCAGAGCAGTTCTGCTCATTTTCTGCCATAGCTATTTTCTGATCCTGCTCAGCTAGTCGAAAGTTCAGCGACCGTGGCTACCGCCCGGCAGAATTCTCGTAACTGACGAGCAACAACCGGACTAACCAGCCAAGCGTCACAAGAGTGCCAAAAAGGGCCCTTCCGCGTGCCTCGAGGCAAATGCATCGAGGGCGAAAGGGCCCGAACCGGGCACCACGGAGCCAAGGGCCCCGCCGCAAACTAGCTGCTGCCGAACCCCACACTGTTGGCGTAGCGATCGAAATCGCCCTGGGCTCCGCTGTAGACGTTGATATCAGTGTTTCCGGTGATTCCGGGGATTCGTCCGGTGCTGGTGTACTGCCAGAAAGTCCAGTTGGACCAACCGCCGGGTAGCGGCCCCGGTGCGTTCTGCCCGTTGTAATCGGCGATCCACAGCGGGTAGTGGTTGAACTCGGTGGTGTTGGCCATCTGAGTACGCCAGAAGTTGGGATACGTGTAAATGATGGGCTGCCGCCCGGTAAGTGCCTGGACTGTATTCAAGTAGCGATGAGTCCAGTCGATGACCTGCCCGGCGGGCAGTCCCTTCGCGTCCTCGAGATCCAGAACGGGCGGGAGGTCACCAGGTCCGTTGATACCCAGGACGATCGCCGAATAGAAGGCGGCCTGGGCTTCGGGGGACTGGCGAACGTCTGCGTAGTGGTAGGCCCCGCGCGAGACGCCGGCAGCACGCATGACCAGGCAATCCTGGATGAAGTACGGATTGACGTAGTTGAGCGACTCGGTGGCCTTGACCATCGCGAACTCGTGCCCTGACGCCTTGACCTGGAACCAGTCGATTCCGGTTCCGTCCACGTGTTGCCACGAAGAGACGTCCGGGCCACGGGGAGCGTCGGCAGCGGCGAGGCCAGGTGCCGTGATCGCGATGGCAGCTGCCATCGCGATCGGGGTGAGCTTGCCCAGTGTCCTGACGATCCGTCGCTCGACCATTTCCCGAGACTAAGGTCGACTAGTCCGTTTTGTCCCCTAATTCAGGGAATGTTCACTCAACCGAGCCAATCGAGAACAGCCGCAGCGGTCCACGACTGTTGCATACTGCCCAGCGGCTCACCGGTGAAAGGCTCGTAGTATTCGGCAAAACTGCCATCGCTGGCCTGCCGCAACCCCTCCGAACGCAAGACGTGCGATCTCTCGGCCCACCCCCGACGCGCGAACGCCCACGAGAACAACCACGTGATCACCGGCCACACCGGGCCACGCCAATACTCCCGCGGGCGGAAATCGCCGGAAACCGGAGACGTCGACGGTGGGACAGCAAACCGCATGTCCGGATGACCACAGAATTTGGGCCCCTCGAAAGTGCGCAACAGAGCGCGCTCGGCATCGCGGCTCAGGCCGCCGCACAGCAACGGCGCAAACATCGCGATGGTCTCGGTATGAACCCATCGCCCGGTGCGAAGATCGAAATCCTTTGCTGCACCTGATCGTTCATCGGTGGTGGCAATCACGCCCTGCCGGAATCGATCTGCCCAACCGCGCAGATCACGGACGTCGGAGTTCGGCCGCGAATGCTCCTCACCGATAGTTGCCAAGACGTCGCATGCCATCGAGAAAACCGCACTGACAAACACGTCCTCGACGGCAAAACTCATGGCAGTGGCGAGTTGAGAATCCTCGTACCGCACGGCCTTCATCTCTTCGAGAAGCCAAAGGTAGCGGTCGTATTCGTTATCCGTGGGCCGCTGAGACAGGTCCGTCACCACAGCGAGATCAGCACGCTGATACGCAGGAACTTGTCCCGCAACAACATTCGCGTACGCCAGATCCCACCGCGGAGAGTTGTCCATCCCAGATTCCCACCCGTGATAGAGCGCGATACGGCCGTTGCCGTCGAGATCGCGGGCCTCCGCCAACCACCGGTGCCACCGAACCAGATCGCTCCAGCGTCGGTCGAGGAACTCTTCCGCGACCGCACGCGTCGTACGTCCGTGCCGACGCGAATGATCGAGAATCCGCTGCACCGCGATCGCGTGAACGGGGGGTTGGGTGATTCCCGATGTAGCGGTACCCAGAGGAGCATGCGCTGCCAACGCATTGACATCCCACCGCGTCGGGCCGGGGAAGTAGCCGTCGACACCGTTCGCGAACACGATGTGCGGAATCATTCCGTTCTTCCACTGAGCCGAGAGCAAGGTATCGAGCTCTACTACCGCCCGTTCGACGCTGAGCGGCGCCAGACCTACCGCCACGAACGCGGCGTCCCAGCTCCACATGTGGGGATACAGCTTCGGGGCAGCGCTGGTCATCGTGCCCAGGTCGTTTCCGCGCAGCAAGTAGGCAGCTCGGGCGGCGAGCTGAGTCGGGGTAAATCCGCGGTCTGCCATAGATGTCTATTTTGCGACGCGTCGAGCCTTTGCGCTCACCGAGCACGAATCCGGCGCCGCAGCCGCAATAATGAAGGAAGTCCGTCAGGTGATCTCGGAGTGGAGGCCTAGTGCGCGAGAAGATCAAAGCACTGCTGTTCGACGTCCAGGGCACAGCGACCGATTTTCACAGCACACTGTGCCGAGAGGCCCGTCGAATCACCGACGCCGACGTGGACTGGCCAAGATTCGTCAATCTCTGGCGCGCTGAGTACTTCGCGAACACCTCCGAGGCCGACGACTCCACAGGCGAATGGGTGACAGTACATTCGGTGTACCGCGAGGCTCTGCGCAAGCTGTTGGCCCGCGAGAGCATCGAACTTTCCGATGCCGAACAGGAAGAACTCACCACCGCCTGGAAATTCCTGGACCCGTGGCCCGACACTGTCGCCGGCCTGACA
>NZ_LVCT01000608.1:0-1639 GCF_001647205.1 Rhodococcus sp. EPR-134 | reverse complement strand
CTTCACTGCCGAAATGGCCGGCGTCTTCAAACCAGATCCGAAGATCTACCACCTGGCCGCTCGATATCTCGGGTACGACCCGGCCGAGATCATGATGGTTGCCAGTCACAAATATGACATCCGGGCGGCCAAAGCTCTCGGATTCCGCACAGCCTTCATAGCTCGACCACTCGAATTCGGAGCCAGGGGCAATCCCGATGTGTCCTTCTCCGACGAGTTCGACATCAACGCCGAGGACTTTCTCGATCTGGCAGCGCAATTGGTCCACTGATCCCGTGCCTGCGCGTCGTTGCTGGTATTCCTACGTGAAGGAATATCGAAACGGACAGGCGGTTTGGAATTCATGGGCACCAAGGAAGACAGCGCTACCCGCGAACGCAAGGCCCTGCGGTACTCGCTCGTGGTCGCAACGGCGTTGGCTGTGCTCGCCGCATTCTGGGGCTGGATCTCGCAGTCCCAGGTGATCCTGCTCGACGGTGTGTACGCCCTCATCGGAATGGTGTTGACGGCGCTCTCACTGCGGGTCTCGCGGATAGCCGACTCGGGCCCCACCGCACGCTTCCCGTTCGGTAAGGAGGCATTGATCCCGGTCGTCATCGCTGTCCAGGGCATGGCACTACTGGCGACGCTCGCCTACGCTGCAGTCGAGGCAGTTCGTGTCATCCTCGCGGGCGGAGCCGACGTCACCGCGGGGTCTCTGGTGGCATACGGCGCTGTCAGCGCGGTGGTGTCGATCATCATCTGGCGCTACGTCCGACAAGTCGACCGCACATCTGATCTGCTCGTCGCCGAAGCCAGGCAATGGGGAGCGTCGGCTGCCTTCAGCGCGCTGGTCGCAGTCGGTGCTGTCGTCGCAATGATCCTGGGCCGCACCGATTTCTCCGACGCCGACCGATATGTCGACTCCGTCTTGGTCCTCCTCGGCTGCGCGATGCTGGTCCCGCAACCGTACGCACTTCTGCGAACCGCACTGATCGAACTCCTCGAAGGTGCTCCCGGCGAAAACGTTCAGGCCCGCGTGCACGATGCCATCGCCGTCGTCCGCGACGAATTCGGCTTGGACGAACCGACTCTCACCATGAGCAAGGTGGGTCGCAAGCTGTATGTCGAAGCGACGTTCATGGTCGCGCCACACAGCTGGGACATCGACGGTGAAGACGCAGTACGACGCTCGTTCGCCACCAGCCTCGCCGATCTCCCCTACGAACCGTGGCTGAACATCGAACTGACTACAGATCCGGCGCTGATGCTCTAGCGACGGAATCTGCTCTCGAACAACAGAATCACGACGGCCGGGCCCACCTCACCTTCTCGAAAAGACCCTTGACTCGAAAGTATGTTCGAGTATGATGGAAGGTGGAACGGGGGGGTTCTCATGACGATCAACATCACCGACGAAGATACTGTCACCGACGTGGTCAACAACTCCGCCGTGGGTGTGCGCGGACGATTGTGGCGGCTTCACCCCAGCGACGTCCGCGAGATCGCCATCACCGCGTCAGCGGAAATCCTTCGCCTGGAAGCCATTCGAGTCGCCGCCGTCGACACCCTGACGTTGAACCCGGACGAACAAGTACTCTGCTACCGCGGCACCGGACAATGGCTCGCGAACCACACCATGCTGCAGATCTCCACCGGC
>NZ_LVCT01000607.1:0-8412 GCF_001647205.1 Rhodococcus sp. EPR-134 | reverse complement strand
GGTGGTCGTCGTATCGCGTTGGAGCTGAAGTACCCGAAGAAGCGTCTGCTGGCGGACGTCGACGGTGAGGTGTTCGAGCTTTCTTCTTCGGGGGCGCCGGATCTCGATACGGCGGCAATCTGGCGGGACGCTCAACGCGTCGAACGGCTCATTCTCGACGGAAGTGTCGAGGCCGGGGCTTCTCTGACGTTGACGAACTACCCGTTTTGGAGTGAGCGGAATTCCACGGTGCGCTCGCAGGCGCACGAGTTCCGGTTGTGGGAGGGCCGTCGTGTCGAACCCGGATCGTTGCAGTGGCAGCTCAAGAACGACCGGGTCGGGGAGAGCTTGGGGTTCGAATCGGGGTATCGGTGTTCGTGGCGGGACTACGGCGGTACGCAGTCCTTCGGACTCAGGTATCTGCTTCTGCAACCTTCACTGCGGCGGCAGACGTAGGGAGGGGTGATCAGCGATCTGCACGGACACTGATCGACCCGGTCAATCCGGTGGCCTCGTTTCGCATCGTCACGTGGAGGCATCACCACAGCGGGGTGGGTGGAAAGTTTTTCGGTGTCGGGTGTCAGTGCCGACTTTTTCCGGTGCTGCGCTGCAGTGCCCGCCGCTGTTGACGAGACAAGGCAGCGGCGGCTCCGTTTTTCGGTGTCGCCTCGGCCGCCGGCGCACGGGTGCGCCGGATGTAATCGGCCAGGAGCGGTGCGAGTTCGACGGCGGCGTCGTGCATGGGGCCGGGGAGTTGACGGTCGATGCTGCGGGGGCCGAGGTTGGCGGTGACCACACGCAGGACGCGGGCGATCAGTTCGGGGGAGTGGGTGACGTGCAGGAGCGCGTCGGCGGGGTCGAACGTCTCGGATGCGGCGCCGGGTCTTTCGGTCGGCTGCACGGGTGGGGCCGGGGGTGCGACGGTCTCCGTCTGCCGGATCACGCGCATTCCGACGACGCCGGCGCGGGCTGCTTTGCGGGCGTTGTGCGCATCGCGTCGGCATTGATCCGAGCACCACACCCGCGGCCGTCCTCGTGTCGGTGGGCTGATCGCGCGGTGACACCACGGGCAGATTCCCCGTGCGCCGCCCTCCTCGAGCAGAGCAAGATATTGCAAAACCCCGTGGTTTTGGATTCCGCCCGTGCGGTCGGGTGCGCGAGCGGTCGCGCCGAACTCCGCGGGGGAGGCAACGGAGCAAGATAGAAACTTAGGTGCCCTAAGTCGGCTACCGCGGCCTGCCGGCCGCGTCCCGGTGTCCGGGGCGCTGCGCTGGGCAACGAGAAACCGACACCTCGATAACCGTCGACCAGAGAGCTGGCTACGGTCGCTCACGCGCAGAGCAGCTCGACAGAATCTGCCGGTGAATCGGTCACGCGTCGTTTCCGGCATCACATCCGCGCCCGCCCAGCGCGGGGTTTCTGTTGCGAAGCCGCGAGACGCTCCGGCGTGCTCGTGCCGGTGTTCTTCGATTGGGGCCGCCGAGGGTCTCGGCTATGTGCCGGTCTCGATCCAGCAGATGGCGATGTCGGGCGGTGCCGGCTTGCCGATCACCTCGAGGTAGTCGAGGACCATCGCGCGGGCGCGGTCGAGATCGCGGGTTCGGTAGGTCTGGGTCGGGGTGCTGTATCCCTCGATGTGGAGCACCAACCCCGGCGCCCGGGTGCCGGCGCGCCACCACAGTCGGCGCGATTCCCATCGACTGACTTTCACCCGAATTTCTTGCACGCCTTCGAGCATCGCAGCACCTGCCGACAACGACCTACTCCCTGAAAGGGTCCATGGCAACGCGCGTCGCTGTCCGTGACGACCTCACCCAGATATTTCAGACACACCTCTGGCTGAATTTCAGACTTTGGGGGCGCACTTTCGTGCGACGAAATGTTTTCGAGGCGGCGGCCATCGTTCCGGTCCCCGGCATCGAAGCGATGAACCTGCCGCATCCGTGTGCCGTACCCGGCCTACCTCCCGCAGTCCTCGACACCCACTCACCGCCCGCACCGCTCCCCTGGCCGTGCTCACCTACCCGCACGCTTCTCCACCTACCCGCACGCTTCTCCACGCGTCTACCGACCTATATCGCCATCTACCCCGAAACGCCTTTCTCGCTCACCCCAAGTGCCACACACCTCTTGCATTCAGGAAACGAAACTGACCATCTTTCCGGGCGACGAAATGTCTTATGCTGACGAGATGGACCCGAACACCTGCCCACGCTGCGGAAACCCGGTCACCGTGAAGCCTCGCGGCCGGCCGGCCCGCTGGTGCTCGGACCGATGCCGCAAACTCGCCTCCGAGGAACGCCGCGCCGCCGAGCGCGGCGCGATCGGATTGGAGATCCGCGACCACACACGGGTGGTGGAGAAGCCCGTTCCGGAGCGGATGAGCGCGACCGTCGCGGCGGCCCGCGCGGCAGAGGACATCGACACGGCACTGTCGGTGCTCAACGCGCTGCAACGCAAACTCGGAGCGGACGAGGTCGCGTACAAAGACCTCGACCGGCTGTACCGGGGAATCAACGAACTGCGGGCAACGTTCCGCGGAACCGTGCGCCCGTCTGCCGTGGGTCTGATCAGCTACCGGACCGAAAGCGCGGCCGTACTGGACCCGAAATCAGCGGTGCCCGTCGTGCTGGGCAGCCCCCGAGCCTGTGCGGAAGTGATCACCGCACTCACCGAACAAGTGCGCACCGGGCAGCTCGCACACGACCCCCGACACGACCGAACCCGGCGCGCCCTGGCAGACCTCATCCGCACTGTCCACGTCCGCGAATAGGCTGCCACTGCGTGTGCGAGAAGCGCCGATGCCGCTGAACTGCTTGCTACTGAGCGCAAAAGAAACTCCCCGGATGACACGACATCGTGTCATCCGGGGAGTTTCTAGGTCAGGCCTCTATCGCGTCAGTGTTTGACTGCGGATCGTGCTGTCCACCATTTCTGGACCCACGGAACGAGTGCTGTGATTACGCCCAAAATGACGAAAATGACAGCCGCGGTTGTCGTCCCGTTGCTGAGGAAGAACAGGCCGACAAGGATGTACAACACACCGATGCCGAGCGCGGCCCGCCAGCTCAACTGCCTTCTCTTCTGAGTGTTCACACTGCAACTTTAGGTGCGTGACCGGAGATCCTTCTAGTTGCAGCCGAAGTAAGCGCCGGCGCCGACGCCGATTACTCGTACCGGCCAGGTAGCGGGGAACGCATTCATACCCAGTCCGATAGCGCAGCCCGCGCGATCCTTGATTGTGTTGGTGCCGTTGATGGGGTTTGCGTTTCCGTTTCCGGAGCATCCGGTTGCAGATGAACACACAGAGGGCGGCAAAGAGTCTGCACTTGCGACCCCCACCCCCATTCCCAGAACTCCGGTAGTTGGGGGTCGGGGAGCAGATTCTCGAAATCCGGCGCTAAGGATTTACGGCAGATAGTAGCGTACTATCTGCCGTAACTCGTGAGTCGTCCTGCCGCGATGGTCGTTCCGGAGATGGGCGACTCCGGAAACTATCTGCCGTAGTGCTGAAGGGCGGTCGGGGTGGGATCGGTGAGCTCGCTACCGGCGCGGGCCGCCGGGATCCGGCTGGCGGACGCGACGCGGACCTTTCTGGGCACGATCGCGGCGGTGAACACCCGCCGCGCCTACGCCTCGGCGTTGGATCGGATGGTGCGCGACTTCGGCGCGGACGGCGATGTCGGGTTGTTGAACCCGGATCGGGTGTCGGGGTGGTTCGACTACGTGTGGGGCGACAAGGCCCCCAAGACCTACAACCTCCGGCTGACCGCGGTGTCGGCGGCGTGCGCCTACTGACGCGATCAACAGTGGCTGACCGGCGATCCGGTGTCGCGCCTGCGGGCGCGGCCGAGTGCGCCGGACAACAGCAAGGCGATGACCGCCGCCGAGGTTGCGGAGCTGCTGGGCATGGACGCGGCCCTGCGCGAGCGGGTGTTCTGGTCGATGCTGTATGAGTCCGCCGCGCGGGCGGAGGAGATCCTGAATCTCGACATCGAGGACCTGGACACCGTGAACCGATGCGCCACGGTCACCCGCAAGGGCGGCGCCCGCGAGGTGATCTATTGGCAGACCGGCACCGCACGGCCGCTGCCCCGGCTGATCGCCGGACGGAAGTCCGGGCCGCTGTTCCTGACCGACCGCAAAGCCAAGCCGTCGGTCGCCAAGACCGACACCGACAACTCGACCGGCCGCGCCCGACTTTCCTACCGCCGCGCCGCGACGCTCCTCGAGGAGCACACCGAAGGGATGCGACGCGGACCGTTCACGCTGCACCAGCTGCGGCACTCGCGACTGACCCACGCCGCAGAGAAGGGCGCTTCCACGCCGATGCTGATGGCGTTGAGCGGACACACCTCGGTGCGCAGCCTGGTCAAATACGCGAAGGTCTCCGCCGAGGCGCTGGGGCGCTGGCAGGCCGAGACCGATCCCGCTGCGCGGCGGCGCTCCCGCTGAATCTCTCAGTAGCTGACGGTGACGAGTTCCGGCGCGTGTCTGCGTATCTTGTTCAGCACCTTGACTGTTCGGCCCGAGCGCATCTGCTCGAGGGGGGCCGAAAGAGACCAATCAAGTGCGGCACCGTCGATGGGTGTGGTCTTCCGCGTCCGGGAACTCATAGCCGCTGCCGGGCGTGCGTGGTCGTGGTGTTTGTCGGATCCGGCGGGGGCACGGCCGAGAGTAGGGCCGTGAGGTCGCGCGAGACCTCGCCGGGGTTGGAACAGCCGTGGGAGATGAGCGCGCGGGAGCGCGGCTTCGGTCAGGCCGTATCGGATATGGACGGCGTCGTGGTTCCCGGGAACTCGAATGTGCCGGAGTCGTCCGTCGGTCTACGTGCGTTGCGCGGAGTCGTCCCGAATCTCACTGCGGAGAACGTGTTTGAGGATCTTGCCGGAAGGGTTGCGCGGGATGTCACGGACGATCAGATCGCGCGGCAGTTTGTAGTCCGCGACGTATTCGGCGGCGTACGTCCGCAGCTCCTCGAGGGTCACCTCGCGACCGGGAACCGGGGTCACGATCGCGACGATGGTCTCCCCGAATGTGGCGTGGTCCAGGCCGACGACGGCAACGTCCTGGACGTCGGGGTGCCCCGCGAGGGCGTTCTCGACCTCGATCGAGTAGACGTTGCGGCCGCCGGTGATGATCATGTCCTTGAGCCGGTCGACGATCGTGATGAAACCGTCGGCGTCGCGGACGGCGAGGTCCCCGGTGTGCAGCCACCCGTCTCGGATGGTCTCGGCGGTGGCCTCGGGCTTGTTCCAGTAGCCCTTCATGATGGTCTCGCCGCGCAGGATGATCTCGCCGGTCATCCCCGTCGGGACATCGTTGCCATCCGGATCGACCAGCCGGAACTCGGCATTCGTGATCGGCCAGCGTCCCGTCGCATCGGGACGGACGGCGACCTCGTCAGGCGTGGAGTAGATGCCGGTGGGGCCACCCTCGGTCGGCCCGCACAGCTGGAAGAAGCCGACGTCCGGGAAGGTCGTCACGAGTTTCGCGACCGCAGTCGGCGGCATCGGTGCCGCCCCGAAGAAGCCGAGCCGCCAGTGCGAGAGGTCGCGCCGCTCGAGGTCGGGGACCGTCAACATCATCTGATACATGGTGGGAACACCGAGGAAGACGGTGATCCGGTATCGCTCGAGGGCGTCGAGGACGGCGGCGGGCTCGAATGCCGGCAACACGACGTGGGTGGTGCCCATCGAGAAGCCGCTGAGCACGAACAGCACCAGTTCGGCGCAGTGGTACATCGGTGCCACGTGCAGGTTCCGGTCGAAGGAGTTGACGCCGAGCGAGGACACCGCGTGGCCGACCCACAGCAGCCGGTGGTGATCGAACAGCGCACCCTTCGGTTTCCCGGTGGTGCCGGAGGTGTAGATGATCATGCAGTCGTCGTCCTCGCGCACCTCGACCTGTGGGTCGCTGTCCGGCATGGAGGACGCCAGCTGGACGAAATCGTCGAAGCCGTCCGCGCCGTCCAGCGAAAGCGCCGGGGCAGCGGGCGCCTGCTCCAGCTTGGCCAGGTCCCGCACCGCCGCGACGGTGTCCCCACCGAACAGCAGCACCGACGCGCCGGAGTCCTCGAGCAGATACGCCAGCTCCCGGGCCGTGGACCGCGGGTTGAACGGGGAGACGATCGCGCCGACCTTGAACGCGCCGTACAGCGCGAGGAGGAAGCGGTCGGAGTTCGGCGACAGCACCGCCACGCGGTCGCCCTTCTGCACGCCGAGGGACAGCAGCGCGTTGGCGTACTGGTTGATTTCCCGGTCGAGCTGCCCGTAGCTGCGCTCGACGCCCTCGAAGATCAGCGCGGGCCGGTCCGGGTGGCGGCGTGCGTTCAATGTCAGTTGTCCACCAAGGGTTGCCATGATTCTCCTATGATCGGCGGGTGGTCTGCTAAGCAAATGTGGGGGGACGTTTGGTGAGGACGGCGTCGGCGCCCTCGGCGAAATCCGGTGTGCCGATGAGTTCGATCTGTCCGGCTCGTTCACGCTCGAGGGCGTGGTCGAGGTGGCCCAGGGTGGACGCGGCGAGCGCCCGTCTGGTCAGTTCGAGGGCGCGCCGCGGCCCGGCTCCCAGCGTGCCGGCGACGGCCTCGACATGGGCCGCGAGCTGGTCATCCGGCAGGATCCGGGCCACCAAGCCGGTCTGGGCGGCGTCGGTGGCGGAAAGCCGCTGCCCGAGCAGCGCTAATTCTGTAGCCCGCGCCCGGCCGATCGCCGCGGCGACGAGCGCGGTCGCGCCGCCGTCGGGCATCAGCCCGATGCTGGTGAACGACAACAGGAAATACGCGCTTTCGGCGGCGTAGGTGAGGTCTGCGGCGCAGGCGAGCGCCACTCCGTACCCGACCGCGGGGCCGTTGACGGCGGCGATGACGGGGACCGGCGCGGAGACGATGCCGCGGATCACCCGGTTCGCGGCGTCCATCACCACCTCGGGTTCCTCGCCCGTCACCGCGGTCAGATCCGCTCCCGTGCAGAAGGCTCTTCCCGCGCCGGTGAGCACGATCGCGCGGGCACCGGTCGCTTCCGCCCCGCTGATCGCGGTGTCGAGTGCGACCAGGTCGTCGACGCCGAGGGCGTTCATGCGGCCGGGCCGGTCGATCGTGATGTGAAGCAGGCGGCCGGTGCGGACGGTCCGGATAGCGGTCGGGGTCATCGGATCAGCCGAGCCGCTCGATGATGGTGACGTTGGCTTGTCCGCCGCCCTCGCACATGGTCTGCAACCCGTAGCGTCCGCCGGAGCGTTCGAGTTCGTGCAGCATGGTGGTCATCAGCCGGGTGCCGGTGGCGCCGATCGGGTGGCCGAGAGCGATGGCGCCGCCGTTGGGGTTCACCCGCTCCGGGTCGGCGCCGGTCTCCTGCAACCACGCCATCACGACCGGGGCGAACGCCTCGTTGACCTCGAACACGTCGAAGTCGTCGATGCGCATGCCGGTCCGCTCGAGTGCCCGTTCGGTGGCGGGGATCGGTGCGGCGAGCATCATGACCGGATCGGCGCCGAGCACGGTCAGGTGATGGATCCGGGCCCGCGGAGCCAGGTCGTGGCGGCGTACCGCCTCGGCGGAGGCGATGAGCATGCCCGAGGCGCCGTCGGAGATCTGGCTGGCGACCGCGGCGCTCAAGCGCCCCCCCGGCGTGAGGCTCGGCAGGGCGGCCATCTTCTCCGGTGTGGTGTCGGCGCGCGGTCCTTCGTCGGTCGTCATCTGCTGGTAGGGGAGGATCTCGGCGGCGAAGCGTCCGCCGGCGATCGCCTGCAGCGCCCGGCGGTGGCTTTCCAGGGCGTACTGCTCCATCGCCTCCCGGTCGATTCCCCACTTTTCGGCGATCATCTCGGCGCCGCGGAACTGCGAGATCGTCTCGTCCCCGTAGCGGGCCCGCCACCTCGTCGAGCCCGAGTAGGGGTCGCGCACGCCGAACGCCTCGCCCGCGGTGACCGACGACATCAGTGGGATCTGGCTCATGTTCTGCACCCCGCCCGCGACGATGAGGTCGGCGGTGCCGCTCATCACGGCCTGCGCGGCGAAATGTACAGCCTGTTGCGAGGATCCGCACTGGCGGTCGATGGTCACGCCGGGCACTGTCTCGGGCAGGCCCGCAGCGAGGGCCGCGGTGCGGGCGATATCGCCCGCCTGCGGACCGATGTTGTCCAGGCAGCCGAGGATCACGTCGTCGACCGACGCGGGGTCGACACCGTTGCGTTCGACGAGTGCGCCGATCACATGGGCCGCGAGGTCGACCGGGTGTGCGGCGGCCAGTGCGCCGCGGCGGCGGCCTACCGGGGTGCGTGCCGCGTCGATGATGTATGCCTCTGGCATTGATGTCTCCGAATCGTCGTCTCAGGTGGTCGATGGTTGACGTGTGCGCGAGTGCAGGTAGGCGTCGAGCAGGACGGTCAGCACGACGCGGCCTTCGCTGTCGACCACGGTGCTCTCGGTGG
>NZ_LVCT01000606.1:0-8769 GCF_001647205.1 Rhodococcus sp. EPR-134 | reverse complement strand
GACCACCGTGAACGCCAGCGCGAGGCAGAACAGCCACGTGTAGAGCGCTCGACGTCCGCCGCGCCCACTGAGTTCCTGTCGGTCGATCTCGTAGCCGGCGAGCAGGAACAGCATGCCGAGGCCGAGTTCGCGCAGGATGCCGATCGCTTCGCTGTCAGCTGCGATGTTGAGGGCGAACGGCCCGACCACTGCGCCCGCGAGCAGTAGCAACACCACTTCGGGAACCAGTCGACGCGGGATCAGGCCCGCGACTATCGGCGCAATGGCCGCGATCAGCGCAATCCAGAACAGCGAGGAGGCAATTGAAGGCACGGATCATTGTCGGACAAAACCGACCACTCTGCACACATTGCGACCGGTCAGTCTGGTAGAAGTATCGAATGCTCACCTAGTAATGCGTGAGCAATCCCACGTGAAGGAACGGCCATGACACAACCCCCGCAGGACCCTAACCAGCCATATGGCCAGCCGCCTCAGCAGCCGTACGGGCAGCAACCCCAGCAGCCCTACGGACAGCAACCACCGGCTCAGCAACCTTATGGACAGCCTTATCCAGATCAGTCTGGCGCGCCGTTCCCGGGCCAGTACGCTCAGCCGGCCGGTGGATTTCAGCAACCGCCGCCTTCACCGGCGAAAAAGAAGAAGTGGCCATGGGTCATCGGAGGCATCGTGGCGTTCTTCGTGATTGTCGCGATCGCCACTGGCGGCGGGGACAAAGACAAGGAAGAATCCGCCGCGGCCCCCACAACCACGCAAGCCGCGGCCAACGGTGCCTCCGTGGCCGCAGTTGCCCCGGCCGAAGCTCCCAAGGAAACGAAGTCTTCGAATCCCGGAATCGGCGAGGAAGTGCGAGACGGAAAGTTCGGTTTCGTCGTGACGGGTATCGAGACCGGCCTCACGACGATCGGCGACAATCCCTACTTGCAAGAGCAAGCTGAGGGTCAGTTCGTACTCGTTCACGTCGAGATCACGAACACTTCCGACAAGCCCCAGGCTTACTTCGGATCCAATCAGACCTTGATCGACACCGAAGGTCGCGAGTTCACCAACAACACGATGGCAGCGATCAATATCGACGCCGAAACCGCGATCGGCGGCGACATAAACCCCGGCATCACACGGAAGACCACCATTGTCTTCGACATCCCGACCAGTGCCACCCCCAAGGAGATCGAGGTACACGACTCGATGTTCTCCGGTGGCGCCACAATTTCGCTTCAGTAAACCCGGAACAGTAAGAACGACGGTCTCCACCAGTTGACGATCAGCCGGTGGCGCCACAATTTCGCTTCAGTAAACCCGGAACAGTAAGAACGACGGTCTCCACCAGTTGACGATCAGCCGGTGGAGACCGTTCTCCTGCGAAAGGCCAACGGACTGAGGTCAGTACAGGTACTTGCGGTACGCCTCTTGTCTGGCGGGTTCGAGGTCCTCGACGCGCAGGCTGTGTTGCTCCGCCATCATGTCGCGCAGACTCGGCACCTCATCGGATGCAGGCCACGTCGACGGATCCCACAGCTTCGCCCGCAGAATTGCTCTCGCGCAATGCAGATACGCCTCGTCGATCTGCACGATCACCGCAAGCTGTGCAGGCTTGCCGTTCATCGCCATCGAATCCAACAGATCAGGATCGGTGGACAGAGTCGCCGTGCCGTTGACGCGCACGATCTCGTCGTGCCCGGGCGCGAGAAAGAGGATCCCCACGTGAGGATTCTCGATCATGTTCCGGTACGAGTCAGCGCGCCGGTTGCCCGGACGATCCGGGAGCACGAGCGTCTTCTCGTCGGGAAACAGAACCTGACTGACCAGGTCTCCACGCGGCGAGCAATCGCAATTTCCGGCCGCATCGGATGTCGCGAGCACAAAAAACCGTGCCTGCTCGATGAATTCACGGATCAACGGAGTCGTGTGAGCGGTCTGCTTCTCCATGATCGTCGGATGGGGCTGTCCGAGAATCGCATTGAGTTGTTCCACGGATTCGATCCGCCCGCCCGGGGCGTTCGACGCCGTCACGTCGACACGTCGTCGAGCACGTGGTGGCGCCCGAGCGGCAACACCAACGGCTTACCCGACATGGGGTCGGGGATGATTCGGCTCTCGAGACCGAACACGGTGCGGACGTTGTCGCTCGTGAGCACCTCGGCAGGATCACCCGCCGCGTAGACCCGGCGATCGGCCATGGCGACGAGGTAGTCGGCGTAGCGGGCGGCGAGATTGAGATCGTGCAGAACCATGACAATCGTTGTACCCCGAGTCCGGTTCAGGTCGGTGAGCAGGTCCAAGACCTCAACCTGGTGGCTCACGTCCAAGAAGGTGGTCGGCTCGTCGAGTAGAAGCAGATCGGTTTGTTGGGCGAGCGCCATCGCAATCCACACACGTTGGCGCTGACCACCGGAAAGCTCGTCCACCGATCGTTCGGCCAATCCGGTTGTGTCCGTAGCCGTAAGCGCCTCGGCGACAGCTGCGTCATCCTCGCGACTCCACCTCGACAGCACCCGCTGATGTGGATGACGACCACGGCCGACGAGATCGGCGACAACTATCCCTTCCGGTGCGATCGGTGACTGCGGCAGCAGACCGAGCGTGCGAGCGAGCTTCTTCGCGGGCAGGCGATGAACATCCTTGCCGTCCAACAGAACATGACCGCTTCGGGGACTGAGTAGCCGCGACATCGACCGCAGCAGTGTCGATTTGCCGCACGCGTTGGCGCCCACGATGGTCGTGATCTTTCCCGGCGGCACCGCGAGGTCGAGCGATTCGACGACGGTCCGTCCTCCGTAACCGAGTTCGAGGTTTTCGACAGTCAGAGTATGGGATTCGGTCACAGCGAACCTCCCGTTCGGTTGGAGCGAATGATGAGGTAGACGAGATACGGCGCTCCCAGCGCGCCAGTCACCACGCCAACGGGGTAGCGGGTGCCGAAGGCGTACTGTCCGCAGAAATCGGCAACTAGCACCAGCAGCGCTCCGACCAGCGCCGACGGAATCAAAAGTGATGTTCCCGGACCGACGATGCGGGCGGCGATGGGCCCTGACAGAAATGCGACGAAGGCGATGGGCCCCGCAGCGGCAGTGGCAAAGGCGATGAGTCCGACGGCCGCAATGATCGACAGAATGCGCATTCGTTCCACTCTGACGCCGAGCGCTTGTGCTGCGTCGTCACCGAGCTGGCTGGTCGAAAGGTTGCGCGATTGGCTCAGCAGCACCGGTCCGAGGACAACCAGCGCCAGGAGTAGGGGAACCGTCGAACCCCAGTTGGCACCGTTGAGACTGCCGGTGAGCCAACGCATCGTCTCCTGCAGATCCCATGCGGCGGCGGTACTGAGCAGGTAGGCGGTGACGCTGTCGAGCATCGCGGCCATGCCGATACCGATCAGTATGAGCCGAGTGCCCGCCACACCGTCCCGGAAAGACAGAACGTAGATCAAGACTGCGACGCCCAGACCGACGGCGATAGCAAAAACCGATACCTGTGAACCGCCGAGTGAAAGCGAGATGATCGCGAAAGCCGCTGCAGCGCTTGCGCCGGAGCTGATTCCGATGATGTCGGGGCTCGCGAGCGGGTTGCGCAGCATCGTCTGGAACGTGATGCCGCCCAAGCCGAAACAGATTCCGGCGAACACAGCGAGGACAGCGCGAGGCAGCCGGAGGCGGCCGACAGTGAACGAGGCACCAGGCACGTTCTCCCCCAGCATGACCCGAAGCACATCTGACGGCGGGTAGAAGGTTTTTCCCACCATCAGAGTGACCGCGAAGGATGCGACGACGAGGACCATCAGCACGGCAATCACGATGCGGCGGCGTCTACCTCGCCGGATACGGCTTGCTCCGACTGCGTCGACCTCGACTTCGGGAGTAACGAATGTAGTGGTCACAGCTCACGTATCTTCTGACGGCGGACGATATAGATGAAGAAGGGCGCTCCGATGAGCGCGGTGATGATGCCGACGTCGATTTCGCTCGGCCGGGCGACAATTCGTCCGAGAATGTCGGCGGCGACGAGAAGGCCGGCACCTGTCAGCGCAGAAAACGGTAGTAGCCAACGGTTGTCGATACCGATCAGCAGGCGGCACAGATGCGGGACAACCAAACCGACGAAGCCGATCGGTCCGGCAATGGCAGTGGCTGCACCGCAGAGCAACACTGCACCGAGCGCTGCCACTGCACGAACCACCGCGACGCGTTCGCCGAGACCTGACGCAACCTCGTCGCCGAGCGCAAGAGAGTTGAGACTGCGCGCTGACAGCAGACAGATCACGAAGCCGACAATGAGGAAAGGCAGACCCTGCCGGATCACCTCGAAACTCGCGCCACCGACGCCGCCGATCTGCCACGAACGAATGTTGCCCGCAATATCGTTTCGCGGCAGCATGATCGCAGTGATGAACGAAGCAAACGCAGCCGATGTTGCGGCCCCGGCAAGAGCCAACTTGAGTGGCGTGGCTCCACCTCGCCCGAGTGACCCGACCACGTAGACGAACAACGCCGCCCCGGCTGCACCGAGTACGGCCACCCAGATCATGCTGGTCTGGGTCCACAGTCCGAACCACGCCATTCCGATCACCACGGCGAGCGAAGCGCCCATGTTGACGCCCAGGATTCCGGGATCCGCCAAAGGGTTTCGGGTAATCCCCTGCATCACAGCGCCGGCAAGACCGAGCGCAGCTCCCACGATTATCGCGAGCACCGTCCGCGGAATGCGCTTGGCAATCGCACCCTGACCGATGTTGTCCGTTGAACCGCCTAGTGCGGCAACGATATCGGACCAGTCGACCTCACGAGAGCCGATGACGATCGAAGCGCACATGAGCACCGCGAGGACAACGAGAAGGGCGATCAACCACAGCGAATTGCCGAACGTCGGGCGCCGCGTATCGCGAGCGCCCGACGTCGAATCCTGCGAGGTTACAGTCACTCCGACTTTCCAGCGGCCCCGGCGAGCAGATCGACGTAGTCGCCGAGTACCCACGAAATCGCGAGTGGAGTCGGGTTGGCCGCCGTTCCCATCGGCCCGGTTCCATTGAGGAACACGATCGCGTTGTTGGCGACGGCAGGCATCTGCGAGAGCAGCGGGTCAGCCTTGAGTGCGTCGACAAGTGCCTGGTCACCGTAGGTGACGATCAGTTCGACGTCGTCGAAGACGTCCACACGCTCCGCACTGACCTTCTTCGAGAACTCACCACCCGTCGAGGCGCCGGCAACGCTCTTCGGCGTCGAAAGTCCGAGGTCCTCGAAGAACGCGGCGCGCGTGTCGTTCGCCGTGTAGAAGCTGACCTGGCTCAGATCAGCGGTGTCGACGTGCGTCAGGAACATGGTTGCCTTGCCGGCAAGCTGCGGATGCGAGGCAACCTCGTCGGCGATCTCCTTTTCGATGGTGGAGATCAGTTCCTGCCCTTCGGATTCCATACCCAAGCCCATGCTGTTGAACTTGATGACGTCGCGCCACGACGTCGCCCACGGCCCCTCGGGGTATGCCACGACCGGAGCAATCTCGCTGAGGGTGTCGTAATCCTCCTGCGTCAACCCGGAGTACGCGGCAAGAATGACGTCAGGGTTCGTATCGGAGACGGCTTCGAAGTCGATGCCGTCGGTCTCGTCGAAGAGCACCGGCGGCTTCGCGCCGAGTTCGTCGAGCTTTTCCTCGACCCACGGCAGCATTCCGTTGCCGTTGTCGTCACCGAAAGTCGCCGCTGCCATTCCGACGGGAACCACGCCGAGAGCAAGGGGCACTTCGTGATTGGCCCAGGCAACGGTGGCAACTCGCTCCGGCTTGGCGTCGATCGTCGTAGTTCCGAAAGCGTGCTCGATCGTGACAGGGAAGGAGCTGGATCCGCTTCCGGCGCTGCCGCCGTCGGCGGTCTCCGAGGAGTCGGAACTGCAAGCTGTCATGCCGAGGGCGACTGCGACCGCTGCTGCGGCCACCGCCAAGAAGCGTTTTGAACGCATGAAAACAGAACTCTCTCGAGAAGGGGTACGGCCCTCAACCCGGCTCAATCAGGCACTTAGGTGAGGTTTGCCTAAACCGTATACGGGAGGGCAATGTGGCGCAATCGCGTGTTTGGGACACCCCGTGTAGCGATCGAGACAAGGTGTGATGGCCGATCAGCTAGCCCGGAACATCCCTGGTGTAGCGCCTGTCGTGCGCCGGAATGCCGCCCCGAATGCGCTGGTCGAGTGGTAGCCCACACGCTCGGCAACCTCTTGTAGATCCAAGCCGTGGGCAAGAAGGGTCACCGCTCGTTGGGCGCGCACAGCCGAGACCCACTGCCCGAAACTCATCCCGGTCTCCGACCGAAATACCCGGGTGATGGTTCGCGGGCTGACACCGAGGAGCCTTGCCCAGTCGGACAGCGTTCGCATGTCACTCGGATCGTCACCGATCGCATCGACGATGGGTTGCAGAAGTGGCGAGTCCGGCACCAGCACCAGCAACTCGTTCGGCGACGGTGCCAGCACGTCGATCACCATCTGCTCCGTGAGCGAGCGCGAAGGAGCTCCGAGTGACTCGTCTGCCAGTCGCTCGAGGAGGTTCCGCAGCAGCGGAGTGACCTCGATCGCCACCGGCACGTCGGACAGAGAAGGAACCGATGCGATGTCGAGCTGAGCGGCGCGATACCAGGTGCCGGCCGGCGCGATCGCCGAGTGCAGGACGCCGGCGGGCATCCACAGACCTACGGTCGGCGTAATGGTCCACGTGCGCGATCCCACCGTGGCGCTCGACGCTCCCCGCTCGTTCCACAACAATTCGTGAGTCGGGTGCGAGTGCGCATCCCACCGGGTCTCGCGGGAGACAAGTTCGTCCATGCCCGCAATGACAAAGGGCACCTCGACCGCCCCGGCCGAGTAGACCGGGAGCGTCCGACTGTCGACGGTCTCCAACGGGTTCTCCTCGGTTCGCGTGGCTGCTCCGCAGAAAGCATAGGTCGCGGGGATCGGTTGTCGGTTCCCACGATCGCGGGGATCGGTTGTCGGTTCCCACGATCGCGAGGATCACCGCCCGAAATCGCCGAGGTGACCTCACACACATTCAAGAATTGCGTATGCACCACAACAAAAAGAAGGTCACAGACCTGAAGTCTGTGACCTTCTTTCTTGTGCGCCCGAAGGGATTCGAACCCCTAACCTCTTGGTCTAAAACAAACAATCTCTGATAGTCCGTCAAAGTTCGGGAAAGTCTGTCTGATCTGGCCTTTAGCTACGATTTAAGTTTCGGGAAGTTCGGCACAGTTCGCCGTGATTCGCCATCAATGCGTTGAGTAAGTGTTGAGTTGAACTGAGGCAGGGGTTGTCGTGATGACTACCCCTCATTTGAGAAGTCCTCCAAGGACCGCGCAAACCGTATATGGAGTTTTCTCCATACCTGACGTCGGTTGAGCCGAGACTAGGTCAACCCTGCTCGCCACGGAGGAACCGATCGCAGTCGTCGCGATGGATTCGCCAGTGACCATTCGGCGCCTTGCGCTGATACCCGAGAAGGCGCTCGGACTCAAGATCCTTGCGGACAGTGACGGGATGCCGGCGCATGTAAGCCGCGGCCTCGGAGACGTTCATCCATGGGGTATTGATGTTCTCGCTCATATCCTGACCCTATGGCTGAGGGGTCAAATTTATAGACCCTCCGGGTGCACCCTCGATCGATCCTGCTGCCACCCGCTCCGCATACTAACGCTTCTCTCTCCACGCACTTTTCGGTCCGGAACTCGGTAAAAGCCCAGGAGCCGGGGATCGAACCGACCCTGTATCCCGTACGGGGTCAGCGGCGTAATGCAAAGCGCCCTTCCGTGTGGATCGATCGACGGGGTATGGGCAGGGGTGGATCATAGACACCCCTGGGTTGTCCTTGTAGGCACGAAAGAGCCCCGACCCTGGGATTGGGTCGGGGCTCTCGTTGGTGGTTGTTTAGCCGCCGGCGGTGATGTTGATCCTCACGATTCCGAGGGGCTGGGGGAACCCGAATCCGACACGCATCGTTGCTCGGATGGCGGTGCGGTCGCTGGTGTAGAACGCGCTGGCGTCCGTTGTCACCGAGGTGTCGTTCCGGATGGCGACGAAGCTGCGGGACTGCGGGATCGCCCAGACGGTGCCGGCAGGTACTGCGGGTGAGACGAGCAGCGGTACACCGAGGATTGTTCGGGCGGTCGGAGCGGTGGCGTCGAGCCCAAGCAGAGGCTCGTTGCTTCCGGTCTGCTTCTTCACCTTCGCGAGGAGTAGTGCATCGGCAGGGTTGGCGACGAAGTTCGTGATCACCACGCCTTTGGTCTCCGCGGCTGCGATGGCTTCAGCAAAGGGATCGGTGTTGGTCCAGGATGCGCCAGCATTGACAGTGGTTGTGGTGATCGATGCCAGACCCTTGGCTGCGGGCGCTGCGAGGTTCCCGAAGTATGCGGTGTCGAGCTTAGTTTGGATGTCTCGAACCAATCCGTCGCCGACTACCTGGAGCGCGGCGGGGGAAGAGTCTGCAGCGAGCTCGTTGGAGATGACAACGAGGCCGGCGAGCTTGCTGGGGACGACTTCGATCTCGCCGAGGTCGGACTCGCTGACCGGGATCTCGGCGCCTTCGGCTACCCAGCCGGCAGACGGGTCTTCGAGCACGGAAGGTAGTCGGAGTCCGTGTGTGCCGACGTTGACGACGGTCGAGACGCGGGTTGCGATTGCGAGATTCTGCAGAGGTTGAATGAGTAGTGCGTTCACCTGATCGGGGGTGAGGATAGATGTAACGCCAGCGGTTGAAGTAAGCATGGTGATTCCTATTCGTGGAATGACAAAACAG